>NZ_JBVIQN010000013.1:0-256993 GCF_055577005.1 Streptomyces sp. NPDC033221
GGTCATGTGGCGGAGCCACCTGTCCCTTTGCGCCGTGCGGCGAGGGTGCGTGCCGGGCGTCGCGATGCCGCGGAGATCCGTCAGAAGCGCCCTAGCCGCGGCCGGGGTCCCTGAGGAAGGCGAAACGCTGCTCGGAGCGGTCACCGCGCTGAAGCCCCACCCCGCCGACCGCCCCACGGAGGAGCCCGTACTGGGGCGGCTGGGTGGTGAACCCGACTGGATCCAGGACGATGAGACCCCGGGCTGCCCTTGCTGTGCCGCCCGCATGACCTTCACGGCGGAGCTCGAAGAGGGGTACGGCTTCGCGACCGCGGCCAACTTCGGTGGAGTAGGGCGTGGCTATGTGTTTCACTGCCGACCCTGTACCGAGGCTGCGTTCCTGTGGCAATGCTGAATGCCGTCTTGGTGAAGGAGGCGGGCCGATCGGTGCCGCGGCCGTTCACAACCGGTTGTCCGCGGGTGCGGGCGGTGTGGTTGGGCCGGAGTGGCGTAGTCGGGCGGTCGCCGGTTGGTGGTGGCGGGCGCGGTCCAGGGCGCGGGAGAGGTTGACGCGGTACCAGAGCACCTCGTCGAATTCTTCCGCCGTCGTTGCCCGCTCGACCGCGCCCCCGACCGTCGGGCCCGCGGCATGCGGGGCCAGGGGCGGGCGCAGGTGTCGTAGCACGGAGCGTTCCACCGGGTCCTCCACGACCGAGGCCAGTTCCTCCGGTGGCAGTACCGCCGCGATCACGGCGGCCGACTCCCAGCCGTCCGTCGCCTGGCCCATCAGCCGGGCTACCCGGCGGCCGCGCCATTTCCGGCCACGCCAGTCCTGTCCGCCGTCGAGCATGACGCGCAGCACCGTGGGGATGTTACCTCGCAGCAGTTCGGGTTCACCGGCGGCGAAGTCGGTCAGCTCCGCGGCCAGGTAGAGCCAGACCACGGCGCCGTAGCGGTTGACGTAGAAGCGGACCGGGGCGAAGCAGCCCGCGCGGGCCAGCCGCAGGAAGCGGCTCGCGTTGATGTCCAGCAGCTCGGCGGCCTCGGTCGCGCCGACCGTGCGGATCCGCTCACGCAGCGTGCCGGGGAAGCCCGCTTCGGCGCGCAGTCGCCGGACCTCTTCCGCCGGCACCCGGCGCCGCCCCCACCGGTCGGCCGGGCCGGGCCGCGCCTCGGGGTCCGGCGGGAGCGTCAGGACTTCCCCCATCTGCACCGCCAGCTCGAACTCGCCGCTTTTCATGCCCAGTTCGCGGGCCGCGCGCCCCGGCGCGAGCGTCTCCCCCGTAGTGAACAGCTCCTCCGCCGTGAGCGTCGCGGAAGCCTGCCGCCCGTCGCACATCACCGTCATGTGGCTCTCCCCCGTCGTCGTTCGTCTCGCGGGATCCGCCGTGGATCCCTGCCGGTTCGTTACCGACAGTGACGACGATAGCGGTGCGGTACGACAGCCGGTCAACCCCCGGCTTCAGCGCTGTGGACAACTTTCCGGCCGCCGGACCGCGACCCCCAGGTGTTCCCCCACACGGTTGACCAGCAGCGCCATTTCGTAGGCGATTTGTCCCATGTCGGCCTCGGGGCCCGCCAGTACACACAGACAGCTGCCGTCTCCCGCCGCCGTCACGAACAGCACGCCGTCGTCGAACTCGACCATCGTCTGCCGTACCCGCCCGGCCTCGAAGTGCCGCCCGGAGCCCTTGGCGAGGCTGTGCAGCCCCGACGCGACCGCCGCCAGGTGTTCGGCGTCCTCCCGCGCCAGCCGCTCGCTCGCGCTTGTCACGAGCCCGTCGTTGGACAGCACCAGGGCATGCCGCACCTGGTCGATCCGCTCGGTCAGGTCGTCCAGCAGCCAGTCGAGTCCGCTGCTCAGTGCCATACCGCTTCCTCCCCGTAACCCCGTGGGCAATTGCCGTGCAAGCCTGGACCACCCGTGCCGTGCGGGCAAGCAGCCCGGCGGGGCCGGCGCGTCCGGTGCGGCCGTACGGCCCGTTCACGCCGGATGGCGGAGGATGGCGGTATGGCACGCACCATGAGCAAGAACGAGTGGCAGAGCTTCCTGTCCGAGGGCACCCGCACCGGCAAGCTGGCGAGCGTACGGGCCGACGGCCGCCCACACATCGCGCCGGTGTGGTTCCTGCTGGACGGCGACGACCTCGTCTTCAACACCGGCGCCGACACGGTCAAGGGACGCAACCTCGCCCGGGACGGCCGCGTCTCGCTCTGTGTGGACGACGACCGCCCGCCGTTCAGCTTCGCGATCGTGGAGGGTCTGGCCGAGACCGGTGACGAGCTCTCCGAGGTACGCGCCTGGGCCACCCGTATCGCGGCCCGCTACATGGGCGAGGAGCGCGCCGAGGAGTACGGGGCGCGCAACGGCGTTCCGGGGGAACTGCTGGTGCGGGTCCGGATCAGCAAGGTCGTCGCGGTGGCCGACCTCGCCGGCTGATGCCTCCGGGCCATGCTCCGGCGGCGAGGCGCGCCGGAGTGTGACAGCCGTGGACGCGCCCTCAGCCCACCGAGTCCAGCAGCCGGGCGGTGTGCACCCGTCCGGCATGTTCGATCAGCCGTATCAGCACTTCCTTGCCCGAGTCGCGGTCCCGCGCGTCGCACAGCACCACCGGGGTGCCCCGGTCCAGGTCGAGGGCCCGGGCCACCTCACCGGCCCCGTAAGCGCGGGCCTCGGCGAAGCAGTTGACGGCCACCAGGAAGGGGATCTCGCGGTTCTCGAAGTAGTCGACGGCGGGGAAGCTGTCCTCCAGCCTGCGGGTGTCGGCGAGCACGACGGCGCCCAGCGCGCCCCGCGCCAGGTCGTCCCACAGGAACCAGAAACGGTCCTGCCCCGGCGTCCCGAAGAGGTAGAGGGAGAGTCCGTCCCTGATGGTGATGCGGCCGAAGTCCATCGCCACGGTGGTCGTCGTCTTGCGCACCACGTCCTGGACGTCGTCCAGCGCCGCGCCCGCCTCGCTGAGCTGTTCCTCCGTGCGCAGCGGCCGGATCTCGCTCACCGCACCGACCAGAGTCGTCTTGCCGACCCCGAACCCGCCCGCCACCAAGATTTTCAGAGCCAGCACACTGTCGTCGGGGGTGTTTGCGGATCCGGCGGCAGGCGCTACAGGTACGTCGTGGGATGCATCGTGGGATTCGTCGTGCGACTCGAAAACCATGGCGAGGACCGTACTCCTTTCGCTACGCAGCGTGGCACGGAGTTGACAAGTTCGTACGCTTCGGGAGAGAGCCCCGGCCACCGACCGGCCGGGCACCACCAGCGGGAAGCCCGCGCCGCAGACCGGTCGACGCACCGGCGGGGCGCGAGAAAGAAGGCTGATGATGTCCACCCATGAGGCCACCGGTACCGGCACGGGCATCGCGGCCGTTCCCGCCGCGGGCGACAACGAGGCCGGTCCCTGGCACAACGTCTGCCGTATCTGTCATCCGCGGGAGTCGCCCGTGCGGCCGCTCGTCGCCATCTGCGGTGAGCCGCTGCTCGGCATCAGGGCCGCCCGTGACGCGCCGCGGTGCGAACTGTGCGACTACCTCACGCCGCTGCACGAGCGGGGCCACCGGACTTGAGGCACCAGCGGCGCCGGTGCCACCGGCAGTACCGGCGAAATCGAGCCGCTGCGGCTTTTGTGTGCGCATCACACCAACAGCCGTACGCACCCCTGCTAGCTTGATTAGCAAACCTAACTAGGTAGCCGAAGGGGCCGTATGTCTCAGCAGCGGTGGAACTCTGTCGACGATTACTTCGACTCCTTGCTCGCCCCGGCCGACGAAGCCCTGCGGGCCGCGCTGCACGACAGCGAAGCGGCCGGCCTTCCGCCCATCAGTGTCACCCCCACCCAAGGCAAGCTGCTCCACCTCCTCGCCCAGATACAAGGCGCCCGCCGCATCCTGGAGATCGGCACGCTCGGCGGTTACAGCACCATCTGGCTCGGCCGGGCCCTGCCCGCCGACGGCCGGCTGATCTCCTTGGAGGCCAACGCCAAGCACGCCGAGGTCGCCCGCGCGAACCTGGCGCGCGCCGGGCTCGCGGAGTGCACCGAGGTCCGTGTCGCCCCGGCGCTCGACAGTCTGGCGCAACTGGCCGCCGAGCGTGCCGAACCGTTCGACCTGGTCTTCATCGACGCTGACAAGCCGAACAATCCGCACTATTTGGAGCGGGCGCTGGAACTCACCCGCCTGGGCAGCCTGATCATCGGTGACAACGTCGTACGGAACGGGGACATCGCCGACGCCGACAGCACGGACCCTTCGATCCGCGGTACCCGCCGGTTCCTGGAACTCATCGCCGGGGATCCGAGGCTGACCGCCACCGCGGTGCAGACCGTGGGCCGCAAGGGCTACGACGGGTTCTCGCTGGCCCGGGTCACCGGCTGACCGCTTTCACCGCCGTGCGCCGTCCGGTTTCACCGCAGACTGATCCTGTTTCCGGCGGAGATTTCGGCACCGGCTATGCCCGTGCCGGCATAGCGGACGTTGTTCCCGGTGGCCGTTCCGCCGGAACAGGAGGTGAACAGTATCGCGGTCCCGTCACCGCCCTGGCTGTATTTGACGATGTTCCCGGTGACCACGCCTTCATGGACGTACTGCAGCGCGATGGCGTTCGAACTGGCCCAGTCCCGGATGATGTTGCCGGTCACGACGACGTTCTCGATCGGTGTGTCCGACATTCCGTACACGCCGATGGTGGCGTAACGGGGGCCCTGGCCCGGCTGTTTCTCCAGGCCCATGTGCGTCAGGACGTTGTGCGCGATGACGATGTCCTCGGTCTGCGACCAGAACCACGACCGGTACTGCGCGGAGGGATCCATCTGTACCTGGATTCCGCTGTTGCAGTCCTCCATGATGTTGTTCGCGATGACCGCGTGGCGCCAGTTGTGCGCGCGGACGGCGTAGTTCCCGGCGTTGGTGATCCGGTTGTTCACCACCCGCAGACCGTCGTGGAAACGCCCGGGGAAGGTGGCTGTGTGCGTGCCCACCAGGGCTCCGTACCCGTCGGCCGAGCAGCCGTCCACGACGATGTTGGTGCTGTGTGTGCCGTCCGGCGCCTCCTGGACCTCGATCGCCTCGGAGTAGAACCGGGTGGGTGTGGTCGCCTTGAAGCGCCGGAAGACGCAGTTGCGCGCCGTGCCGTTGCGGATGCCGTGGAACTCGATCGCGTGCCAGTCCGGGATGTTCTCCACCACCAGGTCCTCGTAGAGGATGTTCTCGGCGGAGCAGAAGGCGAACATGTCCAGCGGCAGCGGATTGTTCGCGCCGCCGTCCCACCGTCCGCCGCGAATGCTGATGTTGGACGCTCCGTTGTAGCCGTCGTGGGAGAAACCACCGCCCCAGAGCGTGTCGATGGCGGAGGTGTCACTGCGGAAGATGTGGGCGCCGTACGCGATCACGGTCAGGTTTCCCGGGTCCGGTACCACGGTCCCCGTACTGTGCATCCGATAACGCCCGGGAGGAATCACCAGGGTTCCGCCGCCGGCGTCACAGATGGTGGTCACCGCGTGCTGCAGGAGAGCCGCCGCGTCGACGAGGCCCTTGGGATCGGCACCGAAATGGTCGACGAAATTCCACTTCCCCGTGTCCGTCATGCCTGCATGATTACGCCGGGCGGCCGGGAACGAAAGACATTGAAAGGAAACAGTTGTGGCGCCAACCACCGCTGCTCCCGGCCCTGTACGGGCTGCCCGGGCTGCCGACGTCCAGAGTCCCGCCCGTAGCGCTCCCATCGGTCACTGCCGGCAGCGGGTCCGGCGTCGACAGCACGAGCCCGGATCACCGCCCTGCACGCCGGAATCGCTAGGGAACGGACACCTGACGCCCGTCGGCACGAGCAGTGGAGGTTCACGATGCGCACTCCGGTGAGAACGTGGCGTCGGCGGAGCGACGCACACCGTCACCACGAGGACGAGCGTGTCCTGAACGCGCTCGGGTACTCCCAGCAACTGCACCGGCGGCTGGGCGCCTTCGGCAACTTCTCCGCGTCCCTGTCAGCCATCTCGATCATGTCCGGGACCTTGTTGCTGTTCGGCTACGGCCTGAACTCCGGCGGCCCCGCGGTGGTGATGTGGGGGTGGATCGTCATCGGGCCACTGGTGCTGTGCCTGGCGGCGTCGCTGGCCGAGATCACCTCCCGGTACCCCACCAGCGGTGGCCTGTACTACATGGCCCGTCAGCTCGGCGGTGAGCGGTGGAGCTGGTACACCGGGTGGCTCAACCTTCTGGGCCTGTTGGCCGGGATCGCGGCCCAGGACTACGGCATCGCGACGTTCACCGCCGCCTGGGCGTACCTGCAGTTCGGCCATGTACCGACCCCGGGCTCCCTGCTGGCCCTGTACGCGGTCATCCTCGTACTGCACGCGGTGCTGAACCTGTTCGGCACCCGGCTGATGAACGCCCTCACCTCCCTGAGCGCGTGGTGGCACCTCACCGGGGCCGTCATCATCATCGGCGCTCTGGCGCTGATCCCCTCCCACCACCAGCCAGCCAGCTTCGTGTTCACCGAGTTCACCAACAACACCGGCTGGGGCGCCCCCGCGTACGTGATCCTGCTGGGCATGCTGCTGCCGTGCTTCGCCCTGGCCGGTTATGACACCTCGGCCCACCTCAGCGAGGAGACCAGCCAGGCCTCCGTCGCCGCAGCGCGCGGCATCGTCCGCTCGGTGGCGGTGTCCTGGGTCGCCGGCGGCATCCTGCTGGCGGCGCTGCTGTTCGCCATCCAGGACTACGCCACGACCCTGGCAGGCCCGACCAGCGTGCCGGTGGCGCAGGTCTTCCTGGACGCGCTGGGGGTGGCGACGGCGAAAGCCCTGCTGCTGGTGGTCATCGTGGCCCAGTTCCTGTGCGGCTACACCGTGACCGCGGCCGCCTCACGCATGATCTACGCGTTCTCCCGGGATGGCGCCCTGCCGGGCTCGGCCCGCTGGCGGCGGGTCAGCCGCCGCACCGCCGTCCCGGCCAACGCGGTCTGGCTCGCGGTCACCGTGGCGTTCGTACTCGCCCTGCCGTCCCTGTATTCCACCACCGCGTTCTCCGCGGTGACCGCCATCTCGGTGGTGGGCTTCACACCTGCCTATGCCATCCCGGTGCTGCTGCGGCTGCGTCACCGCGACAAGTGGACACATGGGCCCTGGCACCTGGGCCGCTTCAGCCGGCCGATCGGCTGGACAGCGGTGGTGTGGGCAGCCGCGGTGACGGTGCTGTTCCTGCTGCCGCAGACCAGCCCGGTCACCGCCGCCACCTTCAACTACACACCGATCGCCACACTGGCGGCCCTCGCCCTGGCCGCCCTGTGGTGGCGCATCGGGCGCCGCTCCTACGACGTGCCGCGCTCCGATACTGCCAACACCCGCGACGGCGAGAATGCGTTGGAGGACGTCAGCTGACGGCATCAAGACCGCATGCCACAAGTAGGGTGCCCCTTGACCCGGAGGCGCCAGAGTCATCCAGCACTTGCCGAGTACCTGCTGTGTACCTGCTGAGTACCTGCTCAGGGGCCTTCACCAGCGTAAGAAATCGTGGGGGTACGGTGACTGGTCTCGCGGAGTCCGTCGAATCGTTACAGCAACTCACCGTGGTGTGGCGCGCCATGGTGCTCGACCGCGATGCGGACGCGGATGTCCGCGACCTTCCGGGCATCGCCGTCCGCTGGGCCGACTCCCGGTTCGCGTTCTGGAATTGCGTCACCCTGACCGACGTGGGCGCGGGGCCGGAACTCGTCGGGCAGCGGCTTACCCAGGCGGCGGACATCATGCGCGCGAAGCCGCAGCCGGGCTTCCTGTGGCTCTTCGAAGACCTCCTCGACGAGCAGGCGCGCTCCGGGGTCCGGACGGCGGCCGAGCAGGCAGGTCTTCAGTTCGCCTTCCCCGGCACGGGCATGGCCGGAGACCTGCTCCCGCTCCCCGAGCCGGCCCACCCCGACCTGACATTCACGCGCGTGACCACCGATGAGCAGGTGCGGGCCTACGCCGACCTCAACTCGCGCGCTTACGGCTTCCCTTTGGAACAGGGCCGCGACGGCCTCGCCGGGTCCGCACTCTGGAAGGACGAGGTGTACGCCTACCTGGGCATGCGTGGCGACACACCGGTGACGTGCGCCGCCACGGTCGAAGCGGACGGCCGCCTCTTCGTCATCCTCGTCGCCACCGACCCGCAGTGGCAGCACAAGGGCTACGGCGAGGCGGTCACCCGCAAGGCGCTGTACGAGGGCGGCCGGGCCACCGGGCTGACCCGCGCCACGTTGCACGCGACCGTCGCCGGGGCCCCCGTGTACCCGCGTATCGGTTTCAAGCCGAACTCGCCGATTCACTTCTACCGCCTGAAAGACTGAGCGGTATGAACGACGACAGCGCCAAGGCCCCCGAGAGTGTCCGCCAGCCACATGACGTGCGGGAATTCTTCGCCTCCCGCGCGCATGACTGGGACGCGCGGTTTCCCGACGACGGTCCTGCCTACCAGGCGGGCGTCGACGCGATGGAGCTGCGCGTGGGTGACCGGGTCCTGGACGCGGGCTGCGGTACGGGGCGAGCAGTGCCCGCTCTGCGGGCGGCCGTCGGGGGCGGCGGTACGGTGCTGGGGGCCGATCTGACGCCCGAGATGCCGGCGGCGGCCGTGCGCGCCGGACGCGGGCGTCTGGCGTCCCTCGTGGTCGCCGACGTGCATCGGCTTCCGCTGCCGGACGCGTCGCTCGACGCCGTCTTCGCCGCCGGGCTGCTGTCCCACCTGGCCGAGCCCGGCGCGTGCCTCGCCGAACTCGCCAGGACCGTACGGCCCGGAGGCCGGCTGGCGCTGTTCCACCCGGTCGGGCGCGCCGCGCTGGCGGCGCGGAAGGGCCGCCGGATCACTCCCGACGACGTACGGGCGGAGCCCAACCTGCGGCCGCTGCTGACGGGCGCAGGGTGGGACCTGAAGCGTTACGTGGACGAAGACGCGTGCTACCTGGCGTTGGCCGTGCGTCAGGACGCCTGAGGCGCGTCCAGCGCCCGGGCCGGGCGCCGGGGCGTCTGAGGTGCGTCCGCCGCCTCAGTGCGGCACAGGGCAGCCGCCCGCGGGCCGGCCCTGGGGGAAGGTGCCGAGGCCGGCGATGGTGAAGCCGTTCGGGTAGCCCTTGATTTCCGGGTTCTGACGGGCGTAGTGCGGGCGCCGGCGCGGCGGGAGCAGGCGGACGGATTTGGCGCGCAGCCGCAGCGCGCCGCGCACCGCCGCGCGGACGGCCGGCTTGGGCCGTTCGTAGCGGAAGGTGTCCAGCAGGGTGTCGTCCAGCAGGGCCATGCTCGCGCCGCGCACCACCGGGGCCAGCGGGCCGTACCAGCCCGCCATCAGGCCGAGCGTGGCGTCGGAGACCCGTCGGCCGCCCTCGTCCCAGCCGAAGTGCGCGCGCTCGTAGTCATCCAGGCAGCGTTCGAACGCCTGGAAGTCCTGCGGGGTGCCGGTGATGCCCATGTGGCGCCCGAGAGTGCGGTAATAGACGGCCGAGGCATGCTTCTCGTGCTCGCTGAGCCGCCGCCACCCGTACGCGTCCAGCCAGCGTGCGGGGACCACCACGAAGGTGCACAGGACATACCGCATGTCGTCGTTGGTGATGTCGTAACTGCGGTGCATCTGGTTGATGCGACGGATCGCGGTCCGGCCGTCCTCGGAGTCGAAGCCGTGCTCGGTCACCGAGTCCAGGAGGAGCGCGGTGTCGTCGTAGCGCTTTTGCGTACGGTCCGTCAGCTCGGCGGTTTCGGCGAGCAGCCGGCCGATGCTGGGAACGGCGTAGGTGCGGTAGAGCGCCAGTTCCAGGGCGCGTGCGACGTCCCACGGGAATTCGTACGTCGTGGTGATGCGGTGGATACGCAGGAAGTCCCGTTCCGGGTCCATCCGCTGGATCTCCTTCAGCCAGTCATATCGCCGCACCGAGTACCCGCCCTTTCGTCGCCGAAGTGCCAATCCTAAGCGCCCCGGGCACACTGGAACGACCGGGACGGGAACCGGGAATGGGGGACACGATGACCGGATTCTTGCGCGGCATCTCCCGATTGTTCCGCGGCCTTCGGGACTTCTTCAGCCGCGTCCGCACCGCGAAGCCGATGCCGGATACGGCCGGGCCCCGGGCGCCCGGGGCGAAACGGCGGCACAACATCTTCGAAGCGGCGGCCGCCCATGTGGCGGCGTGCGCCGAGGACGACGACGAGCGCAGCGCCGAGACGGCGGAATGGGTCTCCCCCGAGGCGCTGGCCTTCGGCATCAACGAGCTGGCCTGCCGGGCGGTGATCGCGCTCGCCCGGGAGCGCAGGGAGTCGCCGCAGACGGTGGCCCGGGATCTGCTCAATCTGCCGGTGGGCTGAGGCCCCCGGGGCAGCCGGGGCGGCCGGGGCAGGCCGGGTGGCCGGGGAGACACCGGCGACGGGTGGGCAGGGGCGGGCGGCCCGGCACGGCGGCGGGATCGCCCGGGTCGTGGCGTACGGCTGGTGACAACCTGCTGTCCGGCCAACTAGGGTGCGCCGACGACTGATCGGAACGCTCGGGCCGCTTCGGGTCCGGGCGCATCGGATGGAGGCCCAGGTGTCGACCGAGAGCGCCGGTACGTCCACGGCCGGGAACGCCGGCGGGCTCACGTCCGAGAGCGTCGACGACGACCAGCTGCTCGTGCTGACGGCGGTGCTGCTGACGCCCGCGCAGTTCCCGAGCGTGCTCGGCGACGATTATCCGGAGGTGTGCGCCGGGCTCGGCCTGGAACCGTACGAGCAGGGGTACGGGCTGGTGCTGGGCCAGGACGGGCGGGGCGCGCGCTGGACGGTGGTGACGGACGATGTCTCGCTCGTCGCGTGCGCCGTCGCGGCCTGGGACTGCGGGATGGAGTACGACCTTTCGCCGGACGAGGGCAGTGTGGTCGAAGCACTGCCCGGCTGGCCGATCGCGCTCGCCGTCGCGGCACCCGGGGTGCCGGCGCCGCACGACCCGGAACCGGAGGATGGCGGTCCGGCCGTCCTGCGGCCGCCGGACGCCGCGCAGTGGGGACCGGCGCAGCGGAGGCTGGGCGCGGACGAGATAGCGCTGCAGTGGGCGGCCTGGCGCGAACAGGTCGAGGACGGCGTCACCTTCGTCGATCCGGGGACCCGGCCGCACGCCGGGGTGCGGCGGGTGCTGGCCGAGGCGCGCGGTTACGTGGCGGAGCCTCCGCCGCCGGGGCGGGTCCGCTCGTCCTTCGCCGCCGGTGAGGCCCGTACGCTCCGCGTGGACGGCCCGGGGTGGAGCATGGTGGCCCGTACCGACGACATCGCGTTCGTCCTCCTGGACGAGCAGCCGGGCGAGGTCCTGCCGGTGGGACGCGGACCCGAACTGCCGGGGCTGCTGCGGGCACTGGAGACACTGGCGGTCCGGCCGGCCTGACCGTCCGTCGACGAGCCGTGGCGGCGCCCCACCCGCAGGCTCTTCGCCCACGGGTCCGCTGTCGGGGACGTCGTCGCGGCCCGGCCGTCCGCCCGGCTCACGCCGTCGGAGGTCCGGGCACCGGCCACCCGGTCAGCGCCCTATCTCCTTGCGGGTCACACGGCGCAGCCTGCGCCGCTGCGAGGGGTCCAGCGTCAGATACGCCACGGCCGGCACACCGACCATGACCAGCACCGCCGCCCAGAACGGCAGCAGCCACAGCAGGATGACTCCCGCCGCCACGCCACCGATGGCGACCTTTGCGTTCATGGACATCCTTCACGTCCCTTCCGCGGCGGTTGCCGCGCTCTCTGTACCCCATTGAACGCCTTTCCGGCCTCATGGGTTCCATCCGTGACGACGGACGGGGGACGGCCGTCCCGGCGGCGGTCGGCGCGATCCCGGTGCGTGGTGTACCCTCGGGCGCTCCGGTCGACAGTAGTCAAACTTGAGGAGTTCGCTGCACGTGGCATTTCTTCCCACGGCACCATCCACTCCCCCGCCCGCGCTCGCGCGCCGGGCGGCGGTCTTCCTGCCCGCCGATCCGCCTCGCACGGGACGGATGGCGTTCTGGTTTCCGGACGGCCCGGATCCGGACGGCAGGGCCTTTCACGACGCGGAAGGCGTGGCGGGCGATGAGGGGTTCGGCGGCGGGTGGCCGACGCGGTCGCTGACCGTCGCCGTCCCGGCCGGACCCGGCAACGGTGGTGGCGAGGGCGTCGAACTGATCGAGGTGCCGGCGGTCGTCCTGTCCGTCGCCGACGCCCTTCCCGTCCTCACCCGCGCCCGTACGGCCCTTACCGCCGATCCGGCCGCGGCGTTCTGGGGCGCCGCCGCCGTACTGGCGCTGCAACTCGTGGCCCGCGGGCGGCTGCTGCCCGGAGTGAGCCGTTCCGGTCACGACGCGTGGCGCGTGGGCCCGCTCGACACCACCGATACCGAACGGCTGCGCGAGCTGGCCGCAGCGCTCCCGCCGCAGGCGCACGCCGCCCCGCTCCCCGGCCCCACCGGCTCCGGCGACGGTCCCGGCTCCGGCCCCGTACTGCTGCCCGACCCCGTACTGCTGCCGGACCCCGAGCGCCTGGTACGGGACTTCCTCGACGCGGTGGCGGACGGACTGCCCCGCTCCCCCGCCGCCGCCCTGGTCACCGGCGGACCGGCGTTCGCCGCGCCCGAGCCGCAGCACATTCCCGAACAGCGCGACTGGGCGGCCGACGTGGCGGCCGGACACGACGCGGGCGTACGGATCTCCTTGCGTATCGAGGTCGCCGGGCTGTCCGGAGCGGACACCGGCCCGGCCGGATCCGCCGTCGCGGCCCGCGCCGACCACGCAGGCTTCACCGCCGTACTGCAACTGCACGACCTCGCCGACCCCACCCTGGTCGCCGACGTGTCCGAGGTGTGGGCGGGCACCTCCCCCACCGGGCAGGCGTTCGGCCCGCGGGCCCGGATGGACACGCTGCTCACGCTGCGCCGCGCCGCCGCGGCGTGGACGCCGCTCACGCCCCTGCTGTCCGCCGCCGTACCGGACGCCGTGGACCTCGCCGACGAGGAGATCGCCGAGCTGCTCGGGCCCGCCTCCCGCGCGCTGGCCGCCGCCGGCGTGCAGGTGCACTGGCCCCGTGACCTGGTACGCGGGCTCAGCACCCGGGCCGTGGTGGGGCCGCCCGATCAGGACGACGCGCCAGAGGGAGCGCGAGGAGACCGGGACGACGCTTCCGGCCAGGGCCTCGGCGCCCCCGGTCAGGACCGCGTCGCGACCAACGTGCCGTCCTTCCTCGCGGCCGACGCGCTGCTCTCGTTCAGCTGGCGTTTCGCCGTCGGCGGCCAGGAGATCAGCAGGGCGGAGCTGGACCGGCTGGCCGAGGCGGGCCGCCCGCTCGTACGGCTGCGCGACCAGTGGGTGCTCGTCGACCCGGAGGCGCTGCGGGCGGCCCGCGACCGTCAGGACCGCAAGGTGGCGCCCATGGACGCGCTCGGTGCGGCGCTCACCGGGACCGTCGAGTCCGAGGACGGCGAACGGGTGGCGGTGCAGGCGTCCGGCTGGCTGGCCCGTCTCCGCGACCGGCTGACCGCACCGGACACCGCCACGGCGGGCACCGCCGCGCCGGGCAGCCCCGTACCGGACACCGCCGCACCGGACGCGCCCGTTCCGGGGGCCGTCGTACCGGAGGCCGGCGGTCCGGCCGCGGACGCCGATGCCCCCGTCGCCCAGCCCGCCGCCCTCGCCGCCACCCTCCGCGACTACCAGCTGCGCGGTCTGACCTGGCTGCACCGTATGACCTCGCTCGGCCTCGGCGGCTGTCTCGCCGACGACATGGGCCTGGGCAAGACCATCACGCTCATCGCCCTGCACCTGCACCGGCAGAGCGACCCGGCGTCCGCCGGGCCCACGCTCGTCGTCTGCCCGGCGTCCCTGATGGGCAACTGGCAGCGGGAGATCGAGAAGTTCGCGCCCGGCACTCCGGTGCGCCGCTTCCACGCGGACCGGCGCAGCCTCGCGGAACTGACGGACGGCGCGTTCGTCCTCACCACGTACGGCACGATGCGGCTGGACGCGGCGAAACTGGCCGGGACCCGCTGGGGGCTGGTCGTCGCCGACGAGGCCCAGCACGTCAAGAATCCTTTCTCCGCGACGGCCAGGGCACTGCGCACCCTCCCGGCGGGCGCCCGGGTCGCGCTCACCGGCACCCCGGTCGAGAACAACCTGTCCGAACTGTGGGCCGTCCTCGACTGGACCACCCCCGGCCTGCTCGGCCCGCTCGCCCGGTTCCGCGAGCGCTACGCCATGGCCATCGAGGGCGGTACGGACCCGGCCGCCGCCGACCGGCTGGCCCGGCTCGTCCGCCCGTTCCTGCTGCGCCGCCGCAAGTCCGACCCGGGCATCGCGCCCGAACTGCCGCCGAAGACGGAGACCGACCGGGCGGTGGCACTGACCAAGGAGCAGGCCGGGCTGTACGAGGCGGTGGTGCGCGAGGGGCTCGGCGAGATCGCGGAGGCGGACGGCCTCGCGCGCCGCGGCCTGGTTGTCAAGCTGCTGACCTCGCTCAAGCAGATCTGCAACCACCCGGCGCAGTTCCTCAAGGAGGACCGGCCGCGGATCGCGGGCCGCTCCGGGAAGCTGGAGCTGCTGGACGAGCTGCTGGAGACCATCCTCGCCGAGGACGCGGGCGTGCTGGTGTTCACGCAGTACGTGCAGATGGCGCGGCTGCTCGAAACGCACCTGGCGGGGCGTGGGGTGCCGGCGCAACTGCTGCACGGCGGTACGCCGGTGCCGCGGCGCGAGGAGATGGTGCAGCGCTTCCAGGACGGTGACGTACCGGTCTTCCTGTTGTCATTGAAGGCGGCGGGTACGGGGCTGAACCTGACCAGGGCGGCCCATGTAGTGCACTTCGACCGCTGGTGGAACCCCGCGGTCGAGGCACAGGCCACCGACCGGGCGTACCGCATCGGCCAGACCCGCCCGGTGCAGGTGCACCGGATGATCACCGAGGGCACGGTCGAGGACCGGATCGCCGACATGCTCGCGCGCAAACAGCGGCTGGCGGACTCGGTGCTCGGCTCCGGCGAGGCCGCGCTGACCGAACTCACCGACGCCGAGCTGGCGGACCTGGTGGCACTGCGAGGGAGTGACCGATGACCGACCCCCATGAGAACGTTCGGGAAGCCCTGCCGGAGGCTCCCTCCGAGGCCGTGCGTCCGCCGGGTCCGGACCGGGAACGGACCTTCGCGGCGCTGCCGCCGGCGCACGGCCGTGGCTTCGCCCGCACCTGGTGGGGTCTGGCATGGCTGAAGGCGCTTGAGGACAGTGCGCTGGACAACCAGCAGGTCAAGCAGGGCCGCCGGCACGCGCGGGCGGGCGCAGTCGGCGCGGTTTCCGTACGGCCGGGCCGGATCACCGCGGTCGTCCAGGACCGCGACGGCACGCCGTACCGCTGCGACGTACTGCTCCAGGAGCTGAGCGAAGCGGACTGGCACCGCTTCCTGGACCTGGTCGCGGACCGGGCCGGGCACATCGCGGCGCTGCTGGACCACGACATGCCGCCGCACCTGGTGGAGGACGCGGCCGCCGCCGGCATCGAACTGCTTCCCGGCATCGGTGATCTGGAGGCGGAGTGCGGTTGCGAGGCGTGGGACCACTGCTCCCACACAGCCGCGCTCTGCCACCAGACGGCACGGTTGCTGGACGAGGACCCCTTCGTGCTGCTGCTGATGCGCGGACGGGGCGAACAGGAGCTGCTGCACGACCTCCAGACCCGCACCGCCTCTCGCGCGCGGGAAGCCGCTGAGCAACTCGCGTCCAGTGCGTCCGCGGTGGAACCGGCTGCCGCCGAGGGCATACCTGCGGCGGAGGCGTACGCCGCGCGCGACATCCTGCCGCCGCTGCCCGCGCCCCCGCCGGCCGTGGACGAGCCGGGCGCCGCGCCGGTGCTCGGGGGCGGGACGGAGCCCGCACCCGGGGTGGAGGTACCAGCATTGGAGTTCCTGGTGGCCGACACAGCGGCGCGCGCTCAGCGGCTGCTGGCCGACGCGCTGGCTCCCGGCCATGCCGACAGCGCGCCGCAGGCAGCACTGACCTGCGCACAGGACGCCGTACGGCTGGCAGCGGCCGCCCCGGAGCCCCGGATCGCGGCACGGCTGGCATCCGGGTCCGGGCGTACGGCCAAGACGCTGGCCCTGGCCGTACGAGCCTGGGAGTACGGCGGCGCCTCGGCGCTCGCGGCCCTGGAGGAGGAGTGGGCGCCGGAACCGGCGGCCCTGGCCCGTGCCACGGCTCAGCTCGCCGCCGCCTGGGACGAGGACGAACCGCGACCACAGCTGCGCCACGACCGCAACCGCTGGACCGTGGTCGGCGCAGGTGCCCAGCTCAGGTACGGGCGCGACGGTCGGTGGTGGCCGTACGCGAAGGAGCGCGGGCAGTGGGCACCGGCGGGACCGGCGGCCGAGGACCCCGCGGCGGCGCTGGCGGCGCTGCGCGGCGGGGGTGGGGAGGCCGGGAGGCTCGTAGAGGCCGGGGATATCGGACAGGCCGGGTAGCCGCCCGGCGGCCGGAAAGGGCGGTGGCTCGTGGCCGGGACGGGTGGCACGTACACCCACCCGGCCCGCTCCCCGGGCCCCGTCCGTTCCGGGTCCGTCCCCGCCCGCTCCGGGGCCCACCCGCTTCCCGCGTACCGACTGTCCGTACGGCTGACTGTCCCCACGGCGCGGCGCTACTCTGCTCGGCGTCAGGAGGCCGGCGCACCGACCGTCGGCCTGGCGTCCGGCCGTTGGGAGGGACCGTGTCTGCTGTGAGCCCCTTGGACGTCCTCGAACGGCGACGTGCCGCGATCACGGGGCAGGACGCGGACGCCTTCGCGGAGCTGTTCGCGCCGGACGGTGTGATCGAGCTGCCTTTCGCGGGTCCGGACGTGCCCGACCGCATCGAGGGGCGCGAGACGATACGCGCGTTCGCGCGGGCGGCGATGTCCGCGTTGCGCATCGACACGCTGCAGACGCTCGCCGTCCACCGCACCGAGGACCCGGAGGTCGTCGTGGCGGAGATGCTCGCCAAGGGCGTGGGACGCGGTGACGCGTTCGAGGGCCGCTCGGTGCAGCTGTTCCGCATCCGGGACGGCCGGATTCTGCTGTTCCGCGACTACACGGGGCCGCTGCGCAAACCCTCCTGAGGCCGGTCCGTGCCCGGCTACACGCCCCAGATGCGGGCGATGAAGAAGGCGGCGACGAGGACGACCACGACGGCGAGCACCAGCACCGGGCCCTTGGACCAGCCGCGGGTGGGGTTGTGGGTTTCCAGGGGCCCGGCGTCCGGGGTGCTGCCCTCGGCGGGCGGTGTCTCGCCCGGCGGCACCCCGCCGCCCGGCTCCAGGCCGGCGGTGCGCTCCGGTACCGGGTCCGGGTTCTTCGGTGAATCGTTCATGCTGCCTGAGTGCCCGGGGGCGGCCGATTCTCACCGGCGGAGCCGAAACCCACCGGTCGGGACGGAAAGGTCCCGGTCGCCCCCCGATCACTCTTCGAACGCCCCGCGGAAAGCTTCGAAAAGCTCCGGCACGAATGGGGTACTCGGGGGCGTTCGCGACACAGAGTCAATGCTTCAGCGGTCAATCATTCGTATGTGGTCGCGGCGCGCCGCCGCGCGTGGTTCGCTGGCGTGATCCCCCACGCCCCTGCCGTGTCCCCGCAGCGAGGAGGACCCTTGCCCCTGCCCGACGCCGAGCCCGCCGGCCCCCGCACCGCACCCGACGCCGAGCACACCACACCCGCACAACACGCTCCCGGGATACCCGTCCCCCGCCCTCCGCAGCGCCTCCCGTACTACGAGGACGTGACCCCCGGCAGGGGCTGCCGTCCGCCCCGCGCCTGGTTCGCCCGTTCGGACGCGCGCCGGATGTCGCTGCACGGGACATGGCGGTTCCGGCTCCTGCCGACCGCCCGCTCCGCCGACACCTCCTTCGCCCGGCCGGACTTCGACGACACGGACTGGGCCGACCTGCGCGTACCGGGTCACTGGGCGCTCATGGGACACGGCGCACCCGCCTACACCAACGCCCGTTACCCCTTCCCCGTCGATCCGCCGCTGCTGCCCGACGAGAACCCGACCGGCGATCACCGGCACTCCTTCGATCTCCCCGCCGACTGGGAACCGGGGCCCGCCCTGCTGCGTTTCGAGGGTGTGGAGTCCTGCGCCAGAGTGTGGCTCAACGGAAGGGAGTTGGGGCATTTCAAGGGCAGTCGCCTGCCGCACGAGTTCGAGGTGGGCCATCTGCTGCGCGCCGGCCGCAATGTGCTGGCGGTCCGCGTCCACCAGTGGTCCTCGGGCAGCTATCTGGAGGACCAGGACCAGTGGTGGCTGCCCGGCGTCTTCCGTGATGTCACGCTGCACCACCGGCCCGCGGGAGCCGTCCTGGACCACTTCGTGCACGCCTCGTACGACCACCGGACCGGCCACGGCACCCTCCGGGTGGACTGCTCACCGGCGGGCCGGGTCACCGTCCCCGCGCTCGGCCTGGATCTGGCGACGGGGGAAAGCGCGACGGTGCCGGTCGTCCCGTGGACGGCCGAGACACCGCGGCTGTACGACGCCGAACTGCGCACGCCCGGTGAGCGCGTCCCGCTGCGCGTCGGCTTCCGTACCGTACGCGTCGAGGACGGCCTGCTGAAGGTCAACGGGCGGCACGTCCTGTTCCGCGGCGTCAACCGGCATGAGTTCGACCCGCGTTACGGGCGTTCGCTGGGCCCGGAGGTGATGCGCCGCGACCTGTTGCTGATGAAGCGGCACAACGTCAACGCCGTCCGTACGAGCCACTACCCGCCGCACCCCGCCTTCCTCGACCTCTGCGACGAGCTGGGCCTGTGGGTCGTCGAGGAGTGCGACCTGGAGACGCACGGCTTCAAGCAGCAGGGCTGGCGGGGCAACCCGGTGGACGACGACGCGTGGACCCCGGCGCTGCTGGACCGCATGCGCCGGATGGTCGAGCGCGACAAGAACCACCCCAGCGTGATCATGTGGTCGCTGGGCAACGAGTGCGGCACCGGCCGCGGCCTGTCCGCCATGGCCGCCTGGACACGCGACCGCGACCCGTCCCGCCCGCTGCACTACGAAGGCGACCGGTCCTGCGCCGACACCGACGTCTACTCCCGGATGTACGCGGACCACGCCGAGGTCGAGCGGATCGGCCGGCGGGAGGAGGAGCCGCTCGCCGATCCGGTGGCGGACGCCCGGCGTCGCGCCCTGCCGTTCGTGCTGTGCGAGTACGCGCACGCGATGGGCAACGGGCCCGGCGGGCTCGGCGAGTACCAGCGGCTCTTCGAGACGTACGAGCGCTGCCAGGGCGGCTTCGTGTGGGAGTGGATCGACCACGGGCTGCGGCAGCGCACCGTGTTCGGCGAGGTGTTCCACGCGTACGGGGGCGACTTCGGCGAGGAGCTGCACGACGGCAACTTCGTCTGCGACGGGCTGGTCTTCCCCGACCGGGTGCCGTCGCCCGGCCTGGCCGAGTTCAAGAAGGTCGTCGAACCGGTACGGATCGGCGGTACGGGCGCGGGCGACGGCGGGGCCGCGCCGGACGCGGTGCGGATCACCAACCTGCACGACTTCACCGACCTCTCCCACCTGGCGTTCCGCTGGTCCTTCGAGGCCGAGGGCGAGATGCTCGCCGAGGGGCCGCTGGCCGTGCCGCCGCTCGCTCCCGGGGCGCACGCCGAGGTGGCGCTGCCCCGGGAACCCGCCGGGCGTCGTGGCCGCGAAACCCTGTGGACGGTGCGGGCGTTATTGGCCGAGGACGCCGCGTGGGCCACGGCGGGCCACGAGGTCGCCTGGGGCCAGCTGCCCGCCGGGCCTGCCACGCCCCGCCCCACCCCGCGTGCCGCCTCCGTACGCGCGTCCCCGCGGCGCGGCGAGGGCAATCTCGTCCTCCTCGGTCCGGGTGCCTTCGACGCGACCACCGGTGTGCTCCGCTATCTCGACGGCGTGCAGGTGACGGGCCCGCGGCTGGACGTGTGGCGGGCGCCGACCGACAACGACGAGGGCGCGCCCTGGCAGCCGGGGCCGCGCCTCGCCGAGCAGTGGCGCCGGATCGGTCTGCACCGTATGCGCCATCGGGTGGCGTCCGTCGAGTACGGCGGTGACGCGCTGGTGGTACGGACCCGGGTCGCGCCGGCCGGCTCCGGCTTGGCCCTGGACACGGACTACCGCTGGAGCGCGGACAGCGGGCGGCTGCGGCTGGAGGTGTCGGTGCGCCCGTACGGCGAGTGGCCGTGTCCGCTGCCCGGCTCGGTGTCCGGATGGGCGTGTGCGGCAGTCTCACGACGGCGCGGTGGTACGGCGGCGGACCGGGCGAGGCATATCCGGACACCCGGGCGGCGGCGCGCACGGGGCTGTGGCGGATGCCGGTGGACGCGTTGCAGACGCCCTACGTGCGGCCGCAGGAGAACGGGGCGCGGGCCGATGTGCGGTGGGTGGAGCTGGCCCGCAGCGACGGTTCGGGGCTGCGGGCCGAGGGTGAGCCGGCGTTCTGGTTCAGCGCGCGCCGCTGGACGAGCGAGCAGCTGGACGCCGCCCGGCACACCACCGACCTGACGGCGGGCGACCGGATCTGGCTCCATCTCGACCACGCCCAGCACGGCATCGGCAGCCGGTCGTGCGGCCCCGGGGTGCTGCCTCGGTACGAGCTGGCGGCGGTTCCTGCCCGGTTCGCCGTCATCTTGTACTCACTGCGATGAATTTCACGTTTCTGCGGCTATTGACAGCTGTCGTCCTCAGCGGTCTAAACCAATGACAGGATGGAGATGCACCTTTTTCGACGCAACTGACCGAGAGGCCCCGTCCTGCCATGGCGCTCGCCATCCTCACCCGCCTTCGTGACCGCTCCGCCCGCAGTGCCCCCGTTCCGGCCCCGATCCCGCGTGGCGCCGGAGCGCTGGACCTCAGCGTCCAGGACCCCGTCGGGCTGCCGATGGCACGGGCCGCGATATCGGTGCGCGACACCGAGGGCACCGAGGTGACGCGCGGCCAGACGGACCCGAACGGCATGTTCACCGCGACGCTGGCGCCCGCCGCGTACCACGTGGTGGTCACCTGCGACGGCTTCCGTCCGGAGCGGTTCGACAGCCTGGTCACCGAGGGCGAGCGGACCGCGCCGCGGACGCTGGCGCTGGAGCCGGCCCCGGCGCCGCCGATGCCCACGCCGGGGCAGTGGCGGCTGGACCCCGACCACTCGTCCATCCGCTTCACCGCCCGGCACATCGGGCTGGCCGAGATCCACGGCCGGTTCAACCACTTCGAGGGCGGCCTGTGGATCGCGCCGGACATGCGGAATTCCCGGGTGGAGGTGACGATCGACGCGGCGAGCATCGACTCGGGTGTGAAGATGCGCGACGACCATCTGCGGTCGGCGGAGTTCCTGGACGTGGCGCGCTACCCGTATCTCCAGTTCGCCGGGGAGCGGTTCGTGCACAAGGGCGGTGCCCGCTGGGCCGTACAGGGGGTGCTGCATCTGCACGGTGTCAGCAGGTCGGTGCAGCTGGACACCCGCTACCTGGGCCTCGGCACCGGCATGGGCGGCGAGACGCGTACGGCGTGCTCCGCGGTGACCGAGCTGCACCGGGAGGACTTCACGCTGGACTGGCGCAAGATGCTCGCGCGGGGCATCGCGGCCATCGGCGCCACGATCCGCATCGAACTGGACATCCAGGCCGTCCAGGCGGAGTGACCCGGGGCGCCGCGGCCAGGGGTGAGAGGCTGGGCGGCATGAGCACCGCTGCCGCCTCCTCGTTCGCCGCCGCCCTCGCCGCGGGACCGCTGGTCCTGGACGGCGGGCTGTCCAACCAGCTGGAGTCCGCCGGGCACGACCTCAGCGACGCGCTGTGGTCGGCGCGGCTGCTCGCCGAGGACCCGGACGCCGTGGTCGCGGCGCACCGCGCGTATTACGAGGCGGGCGCCCAGGTGGCGATCACGTCCAGCTATCAGGCGACTTTCGAAGGTTTCGCCAGGCGGGGCATCGGTGCGGCGGAGGCCACCGGGCTGCTGCGGCGCAGTGTGGAGCTGGCGCGTACGGCGGCGCGACAGGCGACGGCGGCCGGCGCGGCGGGACCGCTGTACGTCGCCGCTTCGGTGGGCCCGTACGGCGCGATGCTCGCGGACGGCTCCGAATACCGGGGCGCCTACGGGCTGTCGGTGGCCGAACTGGAGCGGTTCCACCGTCCGCGGCTGGAGGTGCTGGCCGCGGCCGGTCCCGACGTCCTGGCGCTGGAGACCGTGCCGGACGCGGACGAGGCGCGGGCCCTGCTGCGGGCGGTACGCGGGCTCGGCGTGCCCGCCTGGCTGTCCTTCAGCGCGGCCGGTGACCGCACCCGGGCCGGGCAGCCGCTGGCGGACGCCTTCGCGCTCGCGGCGGACGTCCCGGAGGTGGTGGCGGTGGGCGTGAACTGCTGTACCCCCGAGGACGCCGACCGGGCGGTCGCGGTGGCGGCCCGCGCGGCCGGCAAACCGGTGGTCGTCTACCCGAACAGCGGCGAGAGCTGGGACGCACGGGCGCGTGCCTGGTGCGGCACCTCCGCCTTCGACACGGACCGGGTCGCGGCCTGGACCGCCGCGGGGGCCCGGCTCGTCGGCGGCTGCTGCCGGGTGGGGCCGGACGCGGTGGCCGCGTTGGCACGGCAGCTGACCGGCTGATTCCGTATCGCGTACAGCGCCGTGGTCGGCACGGAACGGGATCCGGTCGTTACCCGGTCGCAACACCGGCGGCGGCGACATCGGCCCTGGCCGATGGCAGGATGCAGCCAACTCACCTCCGACCGGTGAGTGTTGGGCCGCATCCTGATCCGGAGGACCCGTGTCCGTTCGCTCCTCGATGTCCGCCACGGCCGCCCTGGTCACGGCCGCCGCCCTCCTCGCCACGGGCTGTACCAGCACCAAGTCCGGCGGCGAGGCCGGCGAGAAGTCGGCCTCGGGCGTCCGGCTCGTCTCCCCCGGCACGCTCAAGACCTGCACGCATCTGCCGTACGCGCCGTTCCAGGTGAAGAAGGAAGGCAAGATCGTCGGGTTCGACGTGGACCTGGTCGACCTGGTCGCCAAGGAACTGAAGGTGCCGCAGGAGATCGTCAACACGCCCTTCGAGGGCATCGAGACCGGCCAGGACTTCAACATCCGCAAGTGTGACCTGGCCGCGGCGGGGATGACCATCAACGCCAAGCGCGACAAGGTCATGGACTTCTCCGACCCGTACTTCAACGCCACCCAGGCGCTCATCACCAAGAAGGGCGCGCCCTACAAGAAGATCGCGGATCTGAAGGGCAAGAAGCTGGGCTACCAGAAGGCCACCACCGGCGCCGAGTACGCCAAGAAGAACGGCGCGGGCGTCGAACTGGTCGAGTTCGAGGACCTGGGGCTGCTGCTCACGGCCGTGAAGTCGGGGCAGGTGGACGCGGGCATCAACGACAACGGGGTGCTGTTCGACTATGTGAAGCAGAACCCGGACACGGCGGTGACCGCGGAGTTCGACACCGGTGAGCACTACGGGATCGGTGTGCGCACCGGCAACGAAGCACTGCGCAAGAAGATCAACGAGGTGCTCAAGAAGGCTCGCTCCGACGGAAGTTACGACCGTATCTACAAGAAGTGGTTCGGCACCGCGCCCCAGCAGGGCTGATCCCGCAGCCAGCATGAGGAGCCGACACTGATGCCCCTGTCCCGACGCCGGAGGGCCCGCCTGCTGCGCGGTGGCCAGTACGCCGTGCTGGCCACCGCCGTGCTCGTCCTCGCCCTGGTCGCCGACTGGGGGACGCTGCGCCACGCGTTCTTCGACGTGGAAGTCGCCAAGGCGCTGTTCCCCGACATCATCACCACCGCGCTGGTCAACACCGTCCTCTACACCCTGCTCGGCTTCGGTTTCGGGCTGGGGCTCGGGCTGGTGCTGGCGCTGATGCGGCTGTCGCAGGTGCCGCCGTACCGCTGGCTGGCGGTCACCTACATCGAGTTCTTCCGCGGTGTGCCGGCGCTGCTGGTGTTCATCGCGCTGGGCTTCGGCGTGCCGCTCGCCTTCGAGGTCGCGCTGGACATGAACATCACCGTGATGCTCTCGCTCGGTCTGGTCGGTGCCGCGTACATGGCGGAGACGATCCGGGCCGGCATCCAGGCCGTGCCCAAGGGGCAGTCGGAGGCGGCACGTTCGCTGGGGATGTCGCCGGGGCGCGCGATGCGTTCGATCGTCATACCGCAGGCGTTCCGGATCGTCCTGCCGCCGTTGACCAACGAGCTGATCCTGCTGACCAAGGACTCCTCGCTGGTCTATCTGCTCGGTCTGTCGCTCGGCCAGTTCGAGCTGGCGAACTTCGGGCGGGACGCCCTCAACGAGCACAAGAGCCTGACGCCGATCCTCATCGCCGGCCTGCTCTACCTCGTCATCACCCTCCCCCTGGGCCAGCTGGTCCGGCGGCTGGAGGCCCGTACCGCGAAGGCCAGGTGAGCCCCATGGGCACCGACGAGGCGACGGCGACCGCCGCCCGTGCGATCGAGGTCGAGGGGCTGCACAAGTCCTTCGGCACGCTGGAGGTCCTCAAGGGCATCGACTTCTCCGTGGAGCGGGGCGAGGTGGTGTGCGTCATCGGCCCGTCCGGGTCCGGCAAGTCGACGCTGCTGCGCTGTGTGAACCTGCTGGAGGAGCCGACCGCGGGACGGGTCACCGTGGCGGGCACCGAGGTCACCGACCCGGACGTGGACATCGACCGGGTCCGGCGCCGTATCGGGATGGTCTTCCAGTCCTTCAACCTCTTCCCGCACCTGACCGCCCTGGAGAACCTGACGATCGCCCAGCGGCGGGTGCTGCGCCGCGACCGGGCGGCGGCCGGACGGGTCGCGCGCGCCAACCTCGCGCGGGTCGGTCTGAGCGACAAGGAGTCCGCGTACCCGGCGCAATTGTCGGGCGGCCAGCAGCAGCGGGTGGCCATCGCCCGCGCGTTGTCCATGGAGCCGGAGCTGATGCTCTTCGACGAGCCGACCTCGGCGCTCGACCCGGAGCTGGTGGGCGACGTGCTGGCGGTGATGCGCTCGCTCGCGCAGGAGGGCATGACGATGCTCGTGGTCACCCACGAGATGAGCTTCGCGCGGGAGGTCGCCGACCGGGTGGTGTTCATGGATGGCGGGGTCATCGTCGAGGAGGGGTCACCCGAGCGGGTGATCGCCGATCCGCAGCACGAGCGGACGCGGACATTCCTGGCCCGCGTGCTCGACCCGGCGGCCGCCGGAATCAGCGAGGTGACGGAGGCCGGGACGCGGGCGCCGGAGGAGGAGCGGGACGGGCCGTGACCGGGCCGTCCGCTGGTAGGTTGCGCGCCCGGCACCCGGCGGGCGCCGTCGCGCGGCCGTCGCCCGCTTTCGCCCTGGAGGCACCGCTTGTTCGTGGACCTGCCCCTGGACCAGCTGCGCGGCTACCGTCCGCCGCTGCCCGAACCCGACGGCTTCGACGCGTTCTGGCGGCGCACGCTGGACGAGGCCGCCGCGTACGGCCTGGACGCCCGCTTCGAGGAGACCGACGCGGGACTGTCGCTGCTGCACACGTACGACATGGAGTTCTCGGGCTTCGGCGGACACCGCATCCGGGGCTGGTTCCTGGTGCCCCGGGAGGCGAGCGGACCGCTGCCCTGTGTCGTGCAGTTCCTCGGGTACGGCGGCGGCCGGCTGCATCCGCAGGACTGGCTGCTGTGGCCGGCGTCGGGCTACGCGACGCTGGTCATGGACACCCGGGGGCAGAGCGGCCCCAACCGGCCCGGCGATACGCCCGACCCGGTCGGCTCTCCCCATCCGGGCGTGCCCGGCAAGATGACGCAGGGTCTGCTCGACCCGGACGATTATTACTACCGCCGGGTCTACACCGACGGCGTACGGGCCGTGGCGGCGGCGCGCGGCCACGCGGCGGTCGACGCCGAGCGCGTGGTGGTGGCGGGCGGCAGCCAGGGCGGTGCCATCGCGCTGGCCGTGGCCGGGCTGGTGCCGGGGCTCGCGGGCGCGCTGATCGACGTACCGTTTCTGACGCACGTCCGGCGCGCCGTCGAGATCACCGACGAGGGCCCGTACGGTGAACTGTCCCGCTACCTCGCGGGCGCCCGGACCCAGGTGGAAGCCGCCCTGCACACCCTCGACCACTTCGACGGCCTGAACTTCGCGGTGCGCGCGGACGCCCCCGCGCTCTTCGGTACCGCGCTGCGCGATCCCGTGACTCCGGCCTCCACCGGCTTCGCCGCTTACCACCACTACGCGGGTACGAAGGAGCTGCGGCTGTGGCGGTTCAACGGGCACGAGGGCGGCGGCGGGCATCAGCGGACGGAGGAGATGCGCTTCCTGCGCAAGCTGTTCCGCTGAACGGGCCCCCGAACGGACCGTTCCGTTACGGGCAGATCAGCGTGCGCGCAGCAGGTGATCCATGGCGAGCTGGTCGAGCCGTTCGAACGCCATGCCCCGGGCGGCGGCCGCCTCGGCGTCGAAGGACTCGTACGCCGTACGGTCCGCGAGCAGGGCCGCGAGCCCGTCCTCGGCGGTGGGCCGGGCCAGCTCGTCCAACCGGGAGACACGCAGGGCCTCCTGGACGTCCGGGTCGGCGCGGAAGGCCGCCGCGCGCTCCCTGAGGATCAGATAGGTGCGCATACAGCCGGCCGCCGAGGCCCACACCCCGTCCAGGTCCTCGGTGCGCGGCGGCTTGAAGTCGAAGTGCCGGGGGCCTTCGTAGCCCGCGGTCTCCAGCAGGTCCACCAGCCAGAAGGCGGCCCGCAGGTCCCCGGCGCCGAAGCGCAGATCCTGGTCGAATTTGACGCCGGACTGCCCGTTCAGGTCGATGTGGAAGAGCTTGCCGGCCCACAGGGCCTGGGCGATGCCGTGCGGGACGTTCAGGCCGGCCATCTGCTCGTGACCGACCTCCGGGTTGACGCCGTACAGCTCCGGCCGCGCCAGGTGCTCGATGAACGCGAGGGCGTGGCCGACGGTGGGCAGCAGGATGTCACCGCGCGGCTCGTTGGGCTTCGGCTCGATGGCGAACCGCAGGTCGTAGCCCTGCTCGACGACGTACTGGCCGAGCAGGTCGAACGCCTCCCGCATCCGGTCCAGCGCCGCGCGCACGTCCTTGGCCGCGCCGGACTCCGCGCCCTCGCGCCCGCCCCACGCCACATACGTACGGGCGCCCAGCTCGGCCGCGAGGTCGATGTTCCGCAGGGTCTTGCGCAGGGCGTAGCGCCGGACGTCGCGGTCGTTGGCGGTGAAGGCGCCATCCTTGAAGACGGGGTGGGTGAAGAGGTTCGTCGTGGCCATGGGCACGGTCAGGCCGGTGACGTCCAGAGCCTGGCGGAAGCGCTTGACCGCCGCCTCGCGGGCGATGTCGCCGGAGCCGGCGGGGATCAGGTCGTCGTCGTGGAAGGTGACGCCGTACGCTCCCAGTTCCGCCAGCCGGTGGACGGACTCCACCGGGTCGAGCGGACGGCGGGTGGCGTCCCCGAAGGGGTCGCGGCCCTGCCAGCCGACCGTCCACAGGCCGAAACTGAATTTGTCCTCGGGCACGGGCTGGTAGCTCATCATGGGCTCCCTCGGCCGACTCACCAATTCGTCATGGCGCTTTACAAATTGCGGCCGTCCCAAACTAATATGCGGCAGCACGCCGGGGAAGCCCTGGAACGGGCGTGCCGCCCGGCATCCGGCGGGGCCGTCCCCCGCAGCGCGGAGAGGGAGAACGCGATGGGCACACAGGCAGCGGGACCGCTCGTCGTCGGTGTGGACAGCTCCACCCAGTCCACCAAGGCGCTCGTGGTGGACGCCGCGACCGGCGAGGTCGTGGCCCGCGGCCAGGCTCGGCACGTGGTCACCGGCGGTGGCACGGAAGCGGACGGCGCGGGCAAGGAGAGCGACCCCGAACAGTGGTGGCGGGCGCTCGGCGAGGCGCTGGGCCAGTGCGGTGACGCCGCGCGGCAGGCCGCCGCCGTGTCCGTCGGAGGCCAGCAGCACGGCCTGGTCACCCTCGACGCGTCGGGGCGCCCGGTGCGCCCGGCGCTGCTGTGGAACGACGTACGGTCGGCTCCGCAGCACCGGCGGCTGCTGGCGGAGTACGGCGGGCCGCAGGAGTGGGCGCGGCGGGTGGGGAGCGTGCCGCTGCCGGCGTTCACCGTGACGAAGTGGGCCTGGCTGCGCGAGAACGAGCCCGCGGCGGCCGACGCGACGGCCGCGGTGCGGCTGCCGCACGACTACCTCACCGAACGCATCGGCGGCGAGGCGGTCACCGACCGCGGCGACGCCTCCGGGACGGGCTGGTGGTCACCGGCCGACGAGGCGTACGACGCGGAGATCCTCGGACTCATCGGCCTGGACCCGAAGGCGCTGCCGCGGGTCGCGCTCCCGGGCGAGGCAGCGGGCACCGTACAGGCCGGTGATCTGCCGCTGCCCCAGGGCGCGCTGGTCGCCACGGGCACCGGCGACAACATGGCGGCGGCGCTGGGGCTCGGGCTGCGCCCCGGGCAGCCCGTACTGAGCCTGGGTACGTCGGGCACGGTCTACGCGGTGTCCACCCGGCGGCCGGCCGGCGATCCGACGGGCACGGTCGCCGGATTCGCCGACGCACGCGGCGACTGGCTGCCGCTGGCCTGCACCCTGAACTGCACGCTGGCCGTGGACCGGGTCGCCGCCCTGCTCGGCCTGGACCGGGAGGACGTCGAATCCGGCGGGTCGGCGGTGATGCTGCCCTTCCTGGACGGCGAGCGCACGCCCGACCTGCCGCACGCCTCCGGACTGCTGCACGGTCTGCGGCACGACACGACACGTGGTCAGCTGCTCCAAGCGGCTTACGATGGTGCAGTGTTCGCGCTGCTCCAGGCGCTGGACCGGATCGTGGACGAGGACGTACCGGCCGACGCGCCACTGCTGCTGATCGGCGGCGGCGCGCGCGGGGCCGCGTGGCGGGACACCGTACGCCGCCTTTCGGGGCGGCCGGTGGTGGTTCCCGGGGCCCGCGAACTGGTCGCGCTGGGCGCGGCGGCGCAGGCGGCGGGGCTGCTGCTGGGCGAGGATCCGGCGGCGGTGGCGCGGCGGTGGGGGACGGCACGCGGCGCCGAGTACGCGGCGGTGCCGTGCGACACGGCGGCGCGGGAGCGGCTGGCGGAGACGCTTGCGGCGGGCGGGCCGCTGCTGGGGGCGTGACGGCCGGGGCGGTCTGCCGCTGACCGGGCCCGGCCGGTCGCTTTGCGGGTCTGACCGGGGCATATTCCCGCCCGACAGGGCGGTCTCCGGAAAGCCGCATCCGGAGAGCGGATTCGGACGCCGCCGTACCGCGAGCGCGGGAGTTGTGATGGGGTGCCGGGCATGAGCATCTTTGTTCGTGCCCGGTTCGATGTCCGCGACCGCCGACAGGACGGCACCGAGCGGAGTGCCACCGCTCTGCACGAGGCGGCCGGCCCGGAGCCGTGCGGCCCGACCTACCGCTGGTTCACGCTGCCCGAGCCCGGCGCCTACCTGGTGCTGGAGGAGTACGCCGACCCGGCGGCGCCCGCGGCACCCCAGGAGAGCGCCGCCGGGCTGCTGACGAGCCTGGGCCGGTGCGCCGACATGGCGTTCGCCGAGATGTACGGGCCGCTCGGGACCGGCCGGACGGACGCCACCGGCTGAGGCCGCCGGGTGAGGACCCGGCCGGGGCTCCGACCGGCGGCCGCCTCGTACCCGTACATGTACGTACCACCGATGAGTTCCGGAGAGCCGCGATTCGTATGACCGCCCCGTACAGCCCGTCGACCACGCCCGCCACTTCCGTCATGTCCGCCACGTACGCCGCGGGCGTCCCGTGACCTCCGCCGGTGCCGACACGCAGCACGGCATCCGCCGCCGCAATCTGGCGCGGGTCCTCGGTGCCGTCGCCGCAGACGGGCCCGTGTCGCGGGCCGGGGTGGCCGCGCGGGTCGGGCTGACGCGGGCCGCCGTCTCCACCCTCGTCGATGTGCTGCTACGGGCCGGTCTGCTGGTCGAGTCGGGGCCCGCCGCGCCCAGCGGACGCGGGCGGCCGGGCAGCGGACTGACCGTCAGCGACACCGGGCCCGCGGGCATCGGCGCCGAGATCGGCGTCGGCCATCTCGCGGTGTGCGCCGTCGATCTGCGCGGGCGAGTACGGGCCCGGGTGCTGGCCGACACCACCGGCCGGGGCAGTGCGCCCGGACCCGTACTGCGCCAACTGGCCGGCCTGGTCAAGGAGGTCACGGACCGGATCGGGCCGCTGGATCTGCGGCCCGCCGGGCTGACGGTCGCGGTTCCCGGTCTGGTCGCGCGCGGTACGACGACCGTGGTGCACGCTCCCAATCTCGGCTGGCGCGACGTCGATCCGGCTCCGGCGCTGCGCGCTCCGACCGGCGACGCCTGCCCGCTGACCGTCGAGAACGAGGCGAACCTCGGCGCGCTGGCCGAGATGCGGCTCGGCGGCGGACCGGACGGCGGTGCACCGCCGCCGTCCGACTTCCTCCATGTCTCGGCCGAGGTGGGGATCGGCGCCGCGGTCGTCGTGGACGGACGACTGCTGCGCGGCGTGCGGGGGTTCGCGGGCGAGTTGGGGCATATGCCGGTGTACCCGGGTGGCCGTCCGTGCCGCTGCGGCGGCCGGGGCTGCCTGGAGCAGTACGCCGGGGAAGCGGCCGTATTCCGGGCGGCCGGTCTCGATTCCGGGCGGGCGTCGGCCGGGGCGACCGGCCCGCGGGCACGGGTCGAACTGCTCGCCCGCCGGGCCGCAGCCGGGGACCGCGCCGCCCTGGCCGCGCTGCGGGACGCGGGGACGGCGCTCGGCATCGCCCTGACCGGCGCCGTGCATCTCCTCGACCCTCAGGCGGTACTGCTCGGCGGTGCGCTGGCCCGGCTGGCGCCCTGGGTTCTGCCGTCGCTGGAGCGGGAGTTGGCGGACCGTACCGGCGCTGGTCCGCACGGGCCGTCCGTGCCGCGCACGCGGGTGACCGTCTCCCGGGTCGGCGCGGACGGGCCGCTGCTCGGAGCGGCGCACGCCGCGCTGCGTGCCGTACTCGACGACCCGCTGGACCGGTCCCGCACACCCGCTGTTTTCCGGCAGCCTTCCGGAAGATGACCCGTTCCGTCACCTCGACGCCTTTTCGGCTTCACCGCGCCTCCCGGCGCCGCGCCGACGGAATCACCCCGGCACACTTTCCACCAACGGATTCCACTAAACCTGTCCACCTGAATAATTTTTCATGCCACTCTTTTGAGTGATTGCCCAGATTAAAACAACCCGTCTATGTTCAGTGCGGCGAGCGGCACGGACCTCGTCTCACCGAACGGCCGTGGCTCCGGCTGCCGTCCGATTGTCAACTTCCCTAGATTGGTGGCGAAGCCGTGACGGTTACCGACGAGACAATTCCCGGCCCCGGAGGCGAAACACCCCATTCCAGTTTGACGACGGCCGCGGCACGCCAGCTGGCCACGACCACCAAGACCGTGCCGCAGATGCAGGGCGTCACCTCGCGCTGGCTGCTGCGGCTGCTGCCCTGGGTGCAGGTCTCGGGCGGCACGTACCGCGTCAACCGGCGGCTGACCTACACAGTCGGCGACGGACGCATCGACTTCGCCGTCTCCGGCACCGCAGTATCGATCATCCCCGACGAACTGCGCGAACTGCCCGCGCTGCGCGACTTCACCGACAGCGAGGTGCTCGGCGCGCTCGGCGAGCGCTTCGTCCAGCACGAGTACGCGCCCGGCGACGTGATCGCCGCCGCGGGCACACCGGCCGACCGCCTGGTGCTGATCGCGCACGGCCGCGTCGACCGGATCGGCACCGGCAAGTACGGCGACGAAACGGTCCTGGGGGCGCTGGCCGGGGGCGACCACCTCGGCGACGAGCCGCTCACCGACACCGCCGCGTCGTGGCAGCACACCTACCGCGCGGTGACACGGGTGACCGTCATGGCGCTGCCCCGGCAGGCCGCACAGGAGATCACCGACCGCTCACCACAGCTGCGCGAGCGCCTCGCGACAGCCGGCACGGGCACCGCGCCGGCGCGCAACGCCAGCGGCGAGTCGGCCATCGAGGTCGCCTCCGGCCACCACGGCGAACCGCCCGTACCCGGCACCTTCGTCGATTACGAGTTGGCGCCGCGCGAGTACGAACTGAGCGTGGCGCAGACCGTGCTGCGGACCCACACCCGGGTCGGCGACCTGTACAGCGACCCGATGAACCAGGTCGAGGAGCAGTTGCGGCTGACCATCCAGGCGCTGCGCGAACGCCAGGAACACGAGATGGTCAACAACCGCGAGTTCGGCCTGCTGCACAACGCCGACCTCACCCAGCGCGTCCGTACCCGCAGCGGCCCGCCCACCCCCGACGACCTGGACGACCTGCTCGCGACGGTGTGGAAGGACCCGGGTTTCCTGCTGGCCCACCCCAAGGCGATCTCCGCGTTCGGCCGCCAGTGCAGCGCCCATGGCCTGTACCCGACGGCGGTCGACTTCATGGGGCACTCGCTGCCCTCCTGGCGCGGCGTGCCCATCTTCCCGTGCAACAAGATCCCGGTGTCGGCGGACGGTACCAGCTCCATCCTGGTGATGCGCACCGGTGAGGAGAAGCAGGGCGTCGTCGGTCTGCACCAGACGGGAATTCCCGACGAATACGAACCGGGCCTTTCCGTCCGCTTCATGGGGGTCAACGACCAGGCGGTCGCCAACTATCTCGTGAGCGCCTATTACTCCGCCGCGGTCCTCGTGCCGGACGCGCTGGGCGTTCTGGAAGACGTACAGACCGGCCAATGAACCGCACCATTTCAGCCATGGCAAACGATTGAAGAACCGTTTGCCGAGAAATGACGCACGACGCCGAACGACCGACAGGAACAGGTGAAACCCCCCATGACCACATCGGCGGACCCGACGTCCGGCCCCGGCGGCACCCCGGACACCGACCAGGCGCGCACCAGCCTGGCGACAGCCGCGGCACGCAATCTCGCCACCACGACCAAAACTGTGCCGCAGATGCAGGGGATCTCCTCCCGCTGGCTGCTGCGCGTGCTGCCCTGGGCCCAGGTATCCGGCGGTACGTACCGCGTCAACCGGCGCCTGACCCACACCCTCGGGGACGGCCGGGTCGAGTTCACCAGTACCGGTTCCGACGTCCGGGTCATCCCCGCGGAACTGCGGGAGCTGCCGCCGCTGCGCGACTTCGACGATCCGGCGGCGCTGGAGGCGCTGGCCGGCCGGTTCGTCCAGGAAGAGCACGCGCCCGGTGACGTCCTGGTGGAACAGGGTGCGCCGGCCGACCGGGTCATCCTCGTCGCGCACGGCAAGCTGAACCGGGTCGGCACCGGAAAGTACGGCGACGAAACGGTTCTCGGCGTACTGGCGGACGGCGACCACCTGGGCGAGGCGGCACTGCTGTCGCCGGACGCGACCTGGGAGCACTCCGTACGGGCCGTCACGCGGGTGACCGTACTGACGCTGCCCCGCGCCGAGTACGAACAGCTCGCGGACCGCTCCCCCGCCCTGCGCGACCACCTGGAGCGCTACCGCACGGTCCAGGTTCCGCCGCAGAACAAGCACGGCGAGGCGGCCATCGACGTGACGTCGGGCCATGTCGGCGAGCCCGCACTGCCGGGCACCTTCGTCGATTACGAGCTGGCGCCGCGCGAGTACGAACTGAGCGTCGCACAGACCGTGTTGAAGATCCACACGCGGGTCGCCGACCTTTACAACGACCCGATGAACCAGCTGGACCAGCAGCTCCGGCTGACCATCGAGGCGCTGCGCGAACGCCAGGAACACGAGATGGTCAACAACCGCGAGTTCGGCCTGCTGCACAACGCCGACCTCAAGCAGCGCATCCACGCCCGCAGCGGCCCGCCCACCCCAGACGACCTGGACGACCTGATCTCGCGGCGCCGCAAGACCCAGTACCTCCTCGCCCACCCGCGCACCATCGCGGCGATCGGCCGGGAGTGGAACGCCCGCGGCATCTACCCGACCGGCGCGGAGATCGGCGGTACGGCCGTCCGCGCCTGGCGCGGCATCCCCCTGCTGCCCTGCAACAAGATCCCGATCAATCCGGACCAGACCAGCTCGGTCATCGCCATGCGCGTCGGCGAGGAGAACCAGGGCGTGGTGGGGCTGCACCAGACGGGCATCCCCGACGAGTACCAGCCGGGCCTGTCGGTCCGCTTCATGGGCATCAACGAGCAGGCGGTCATCAACTACCTGGTCAGCGCCTACTATTCGGCGGCCGTACTGGTACCGGACGCACTGGGCGTCCTGGAGGACGTGGAGATCGGCCACTAGAGCCCGGCCCGGACGGGCCCCGCCCCGAGCAGGAACCAGACGAGGACGACCGCCGCTTCGCGAGAGGTGGCGGTCTTCTCGTTTCGAGAGGCGATGTCGCGAAGAGCTGACCGTAGCGGCACTCGACGGCGAGACGCTTGGTGTGGAACCACGCGCAAGGAGCGGCTGCAGACCCTGGCGCGAGCGCTGGTGGACGTCTACGAGGCGCACCCCTACGTCGGTACGTCGATGCTACCGTCGCATGCCGGTACACCAGAGGGCCGGGCGAATTCGCCTCCATGGAGCCGCCCCTCAAGGCCCTGGAGGAGTTCGGGCTCGCACCGGACGACGTGGCGTGGTTCCAGCGGATGCTGGCGGACTCGGCGCCGTGGAAGGGCAAACGGGTCGGCGTCGGCACCTTCCTGAAGACCACCGAGACGGAAAGGGCTCCTACCGCAGCATCGACACCCAGCTCCTCGGCCAGGTCCTCACCAAGATCGAAGGACGCCCCTTGGCCGACCTGCTCGCGGGCCCGGGAACTTCTGCCGTCCGCCGAGACGTTGACGGTGTGCCGGTAGTGATTGTGGCGCTGAGGAGAGGTGCCTTCCGCCCTCCTGCGGCAGTGGCTTTACGCCAGCCCGGGCAGCCCGGGAGGCGTACCGGTACGCGGACGCGGCCTGGCCGGAACCCGCGGGCGGTGGCCGCCCGGTGCAGCCGATCCGCGGAGGCTCGGTGGACGCAGGCGTCGCCGCCGAACCGTCATGCGCCGCCCCTCGCACCAGCTCCACCGCTACGTCTCCATCCGGACGGTGCCCGCCACCCGAATCCGGCCGCTTCGCGTAATTCCGGCCGCCAGGAGGCCATTTGGGAGTGGCCAGACCTTTTCGGTCGAAAGAACAGGTTCTCCCGGAACCGCCCCGAAGAACGGATCACGCCTTACGCTCCCTGGTCATGCGCAGAACAATGAGCAGCATCAGCAGGGCCGGTTTCGCCGCCCTCCTCGCCCTCGTCGTCTCCGTCCTCGGCCTGGCCGGCGCTTCCCCGGCGTCCGCCGCCGACACCCCGGCGCTCACCTTCACCGTGGACAAGGCGCAGGCCACTCCCGGCTCCGACGTCACCCTGACCATGACGTTCACCAACACCGGCACCGCCGACGTGCGGTTCGTGTGGCAGTCGTTCCAGCCCACGTGGGAGACCACTTCCGCGAGCGGTCTGAAGTACACCTGGAAGACCTGCACGGCCGACCCCGGCGTGACCTGCACCGCGGGCCAGGGCGCCACCTACTCCGTGCCGATCGCCCCCGGTGCCACCCGTAAGGTCACCATGACCTACACCGTCGGCGCCGACTCCTCCTGCGGCTACCCGGACGTCGCCTTCTACTCGTACATCTACACCGAGTTCGCCGGCGGCCAGCCCGCCAAGGAAGGCACCTTCTTCACCCCCGCAACCCGCGTGATCTGCCCGACCACTCCCCCGGCGGGCGCGCAGGCCTGACGCGGGCCGCACCACCCGCGCGTTCCGCTCGGCAGGACCGCCTTCCCCGCCGGCACCGCACCAGTGCGGCCCCCGCACGCGTTCCGTTCCCCGTCCCCGTCAGCTTCCCGCTCTTCCGGTCCAGGGCCGTGGCCACGGCCCTGGGCCGGAGGAGCGGTTCCTGTATCTGCGCCGCCGGGACGTGCCGTACGGGGCCGATGGCGCGCAAGTGGGTGAGCGCCGTCGCCGGGGCCCGGGAGGCCGCCCGGTCCGGCCGGTCCGGCCCGCGCACTCCGGCATCCGGGTGACGGGAGCGACACGACGACCGTACGGCGGTTGTACGGATTTCTGACACCTCCGGGCCATAGTGGCCTCCTCGTACCCATGGGACAGTTGCCGCGACGTCTGGGGGGATCGTGAAGAATCGATTCGTTCGTGCACGGGCGGTACTGACGGCACTGACGGCGTGGGGCGTACTGGCCGGCAGCGAAGTGGCCGCCGGGGCCACCACGGACGACGGCGCCCTACGGCTGGGACGGGCGGTCCGCGTCGCGCCGGGGGTCGCGTACAGCGCCTTCGACGTCGTGGTGGGCCGAGGCACCGCACACGGACACCTGCTGACGGTGGATCTGACCGACCGGCGGGTCACGGTGGACCTGCTGTACCCCGGCGTGGTCGGCGCACGGGCCCCGGTCTCCCGGCTGGCCGACGCGCGTGCCGCGGTGGCCGCCGTCAACGCGGACTTCTTCAACATCACCGAGACCCAGCACCCCGGCGTGGAGGCGACCGGCGCCCCGGTGGGCCCGGCCATCGCCTCCGGGCGGCACCTGAAAGCGGCGGTGCCCGACGGCCAGCGCTTCGGCCCCGCCCTGCCACCCGGTACGAACAACAAGGACGTCATCGGCGTGGGCTTCGACCGCCGCGCCCGGCTGGACCGGCTGTCCCTGCGCGGCGCCGTGGTGACCGCCAACGGCGCACTCCCCCTGAAGGGCCTGAACCAGTACGCGCTGCCGGTGAACGGCATCGGCGCGTTCACCTCCCGGTGGGGGCCCACCTCACGCGTCCGGGCCACCTGCGGCACCGACACCGACCGGGCCGCGCCGTGCAGCACGGAGACCTATGAAGTCACGGTCCGGCACGGCCGGGTGACCAACGCCGTACAGGTGCCCGGCCGGGGCGGCATCGCCCGCGGCACGACGACGCTGGTCGGCCGGGAGGAGGGCGCCCGGCAGCTGCGCAAACTGCACGTCGGCGACCGGGTCCGGGTCGGCCATGCCCTGACCGGGCGGCAGCCCGCGCCGCTGCGCTTCGCCGTCGGCGGGTTCCCGATCGTCCGCGGCGCCGAGCCGCTGGCCGGCCTGGACACCGTCACCGCGGCCGTACGGACCTCAGCCGGCGTCGGCGCGGGCGGGCGCCGGCTGTTGCTGCTGGCACTGGACGGCGCGGTGGGCCGGGCGGGCGTGACGGTACGTGAACTGGCCGAGCTGATGGACCGGTTGGGCGCCCGGGACGCGGTCAACCTGGATGGCGGCGGCTCCTCCACGCTCGTCACACGCGAGCCGGGCAGCCCCGGGGCGATCGTACGGAACCACCCCTCGGCGGGCGCGGAACGGCCGGTCCCGAACGCCATCGGCGTGTTCGCGCGAGGGTGAGAGCCGGTGTCCGCACCCCGGCCCGCGCCGGGGCGTGCTCACGGGCGGACGCTGCTGACCACGTCCGCCGCGCCGGACAGGCCGTTCTGGATGTCCGGCGCCAGGTTGCTGCCCGCCAGGTAGAAACCGAGCAGCATACAGACGAGGGCGTGTGTGAATTTCAGCCGTCCGCTGCGCAGGAAGACGACGGTCAGTACGACGAGCAGCACGACGACCGAGATCGAAATAGCCACGACAGAACCTCCTCACCCCGCCGCCCGAACGGACGACAACGGGCGCCAGTGTGGCTCATTACGCGCCTTTCCCCGCGTCTCTGCGGGTGCGCCATACAGGTGATCACTACGGGTCACCGGCAGCGGCGGATGCCGCCAACCGCAATTTCCGTTCCTTTCCGTACGGAAAGGGAGCCCACTCGAAGCGCCCACCGCCATCCGGGACCTTGGTCCCGGACCTTCGGCGGCCCGAACCGGCTTGCGTACCGCCTATATTCATGGGATGAGCACATCGCGGGGACGGCGCGCACTTCGCCGCTGGATACCGAACCAGCACGGCGCCTGGGCCATGCTTCTCGTGCCGTTCCTGGCGGGAGCGCTGCTGGGCGGGTTCGACGGCTGGCACGCCGTCCTGCTGCCCGCGTGGCTGCTGGCCTATTGCACGGCATTCCACGCCCAGCAATATCTCCGGCTGCGGCGCGTCTCCCGCAATCCGCGGGCGCCACGCCGCCATGTGGCACCGATGGCCGGATTCGGTGCGGCTTTCGTCGTGTGCGCCGTACCGCTGACGGTGGCGCGTCCCTGGCTGCTGGTGGCGGCCTTGTGCGCGGCGCCGTTCTTCGCCGTGAATATCGTCTACGCGTACCGCAACGAAGAACGCGCCACGGTCAACGGAATCGCGGCGGTGGTGCCCGCCTGCGGAATGCTGCTCGTCTCGGACCGGCTGGGCAGCGGCACCCTGGATTCCGGTTCCTGGCAGGCCGCCGCGGCTTGCCTGCTGTATTTCGCCGGGACCGTGCTCTATGTGAAGACGATGATCCGCGAGCGCGGAAGTGAGACCTTCCGGGTGGTGTCGACGGTGTACCACGGGCTCGCGGTGGTGGCCGCCGTCTCACTGGATCCGTGGCTGGCGGTGCCGTTCGTACTGTTCTTCGTCCGGGCAGTGGCGCTGCCCACGCGCAGTGTGCGGATCGCGGTGGTCGGGGCCGTGGAGGTGCTGTGCTCGGTGCTGCTGCTGGCCTTCCTCGTGTACGGCCAAGCGTTTTCCTGACGGCCTCCCGTCAACGGGAAAGTTTGCGACTCAACAACTCGCCGTACACGATGATTTCCTGGTTCCAGTCCTGGCTGGCACACCGCTGGCCGCCGTTCGCCGGTACATTGCCCCTACGAAGAAGGAGTCACGAGGGAGTCGCCGGCCTGCCGCCCCGCATCCCCTCGGTACAAGTACGGCGGCGACGGAACCGGGCATCCGCCGCCGGACGCGGCGCCCGGAACCCGTCACGGCATCGGAACCAGGCGCCCGCCCGGCCTTCTCAACCGCCCCGCGGAAAACGCTCCACGAAATACACGGCGTGCTGGCTGCGCATCTCCACCCGGGCCCAGGATTCGTCCGTGAAGCCGATTTCGTAGGTGTCCGCGTCGATGTCCGTACGGTGCCGGATCCACGCCACCCGGGACGCGGGCGTGCTCCAGCCCGCCTCGACCGCGCCGAGTTCGCCGCGGCGGCGGCCGCGCTGCACATAGGTGACGTGCAGGTGGCGGTCGGTGAGCTGGAGTACGGGCAGTGCGTCGGTGGTCGGTACGCGGGGCCACAGGGCGGTGGCCAGTTGGCCCGCCAGGCTCCCCCAGCCGCCCTTCAAGGGCTTGCCCTTCTTGCGCCGGGCGCCGAAGAGATCGGGGATCGGCTGGATGATGGCGTCGACCAGCCAGAAGACCCGTTTGGCGCCCTCCCAGCGGTCGCCCGGCAGGCGGCGGCCCGCCAGGACGCGGGGGCGGTTCCACCGGCGCGGCTTGGGCAGCCGGTGCCCGGGGAAGGCCACTTCGTTCTGTACGAGCCGCTCGTCACCCGGCAGCGCTTCGCCGGCCCGCTCCCTGGCTTCCTTGTACGGGACCCTGCCCAGCGCGACACGCAGACTCATCCGAACACCTCGCGTACGGGCTTGGCCGCCCGCGGAGCCGCCTCGGCCAGCCGCTCGTCGAAGCTCTTGGGGTCGGGGCGGTCGGCGTACTGCTTCTGCTGCTCCGTGGGCGGCGGCTTGCCCGCGTCCTGGTGCTCGACGTCCCATCGGTGGTCGCCGGCCTGGACCCACTTGAGGCCGGTCGCGTCATGGAGAGCGGCCTCGCCCTTGTCGGTCCACTGGCCGACCTTCTCGCCGACATCCACGCCGGTGTGGTGCTCGATGACGCTGTTGGCGAGCGGCGCCGCGTCGATGACGGCCCCGGCGGCCTTGGCGCCCGCGGCCCGCTTGACCACCTGCTTGACCCCCCTGCTGATCTTCTTGCGGGCGTTCTTGTTGCGCCACAGCGCCTTGGCCTTGATACGTGCCCTCCGCAGCTTCTGCAGGGCGCGCATCCGGTCGGCGAGGTCCTTGAGCTTGTCCGCCAGCTTGGCGGTGATCCGTACGGCCTTCAAAGCCCGGTGCGTGGCCCCCGCGGCCCCGATCAGCGGGCCGATGGCCGCGCCGACGCCGGCCGTGAGGATCGCGACGATCGCCGCCGTCGCGGCGGCCACCAGCAGCGCCTCGACGATCTCGGTGATCAGCTCGATCATCGTCTCCTCGGCCTCGGTGCAGGCCTCCGCCGCCATCTCCAGGAGTTCGGCGACCGTGATCATGTCCTCGGCCTCGCCCTTCAAGGCCTGCTCGAACTCGGTCATGGTCGTGCCGAAGGCGGTGGACGCCTCCCCTGTCCAGGACGCCTGCAGCGTCCGGCGCTCGGCCTGGAGGTCGTCGACGACGCCCTGCATCTCGGAGGCGGCGGTCCGCCACTCGCGGGCGGTGGCGATCAGCTTCTCGTTGTCACCGCTGACCTTCTCCAGGTACTCGTCGAGTCCGAGGCTCTTGACGGCGCCGCGGATCGTGGAATCGAGCGCGCCCGCCAGCGGGTTGCTCCAGTCGACGTCGAACCCGATACGTTCCAGCACCTGGCTCACGCCTGACCACCGCCCATGAGCCGGACCTGGTCGTCCTCATTGGTGTCGTAGCCGTCGGCCGCCAGCCGCATGCCGTCGGCGATGGCCCCCAGGGACTCCTTGACGTCATGGAGATCGCTGACGGCTTCCTCGGACTGCTTGTCGTAGTCCGCCTTGAGGCTGTCGGACTCGGAGAGCATCCCGAACACCCCGCTGGACAGTTCCAGCCCGCGGGCCCGGTTACGGATCCTCTCGACCCGGCCCGCCGCCTCGTCCACCGCGTTGGCATACCGGCGCAGAGCAGCGCTCTCGACGTCGTAGCCCTTACCCATTAGGCCCTCCCGTGACCCCGTTGTCCGTATAGGGACGCACTGCGGCCACTTGGCGCCCCATATACGAATTACTACCATCTCCATTCCAAGTCTTTGCAGAAATGGGATGGTTGACCGCGCGAGATCACTGTAGCCACAGTCGGCGAGCGGCATCGCACGGGTATGCCTGCACCGGGCATACCGACTCCGAGTACGCCGACACGGGTTGCCGGCACCCGGGGTGCGACCATCGCCGGCAAAGCAACCGCACTGGCCCTGCACAAGACAGAATTCGACGTCACCCATGGACGTGGAAGCGAACTACGACTCGCATGGCCAGTCGGAAATCGGCTCCGGCAGCACGCGACCGCTGGACTTCGGCCTGTTGCCAGGATCAAGCGGATCAACAAGGTGAAGCCGTACCGGCCGGTGGCGGGCGCACCGGACGCTTACCCGCAACGCCTCCCACCCCGCCTACGCGGCGATACTGAAAGAGGACCATCTTCGTGGCCTGCCACCTGCGGTTCCTGCCGGCACCCCGGTGGGTCCGGACAGCCCGGTAGTCCGGCAGGGCCCTGGCGCGGAGTCGCCCCCGGACGGTGAGGCGGATCACAGGCGGAAGATTATGTACATCGGTCGCGGCCAGTAGATGATCTTCGACGGGCCCGGCGGGGACATATGCCTTTCCGGTGATTCGGCCATTTCGACCCCCGGCTGACGGGGGTTCGCCCGGCCGCCCGCGAAGGCGATTCGACAGGCGAGTCGCCGATCTCACCCACAGAACGGACACGTGAAGTGAAGTTCTCGACCGTGCGCAACAAGGCCGCGGCATCCGTCGGCGCCATTGCCCTGACCGCGATCTGCGGCGTCATGACGGCCTCCCCCGCCCAAGCCGCCAATCCGGGCTACCGCTGCACCAACTGGAAGACGACCAGCCACGGCTGGACCGCCGACTGCCGCGTGACCAAGGGCATGGCGCGCGCGATGGTGGAGTGCCACGACGGCACGTCACACTACGGACGGTGGATGGGGCGCGGTAGCTGGAAGTTCGGCATGAGCTGCGGCAAGAGCAAGATGGGCGCCTATGACGTGGAGTGGAAGGCGTAACACCCCCGCACGCCCTGAGGTACCGGTGCCCTGCGGTACCGCACTCATGGGCCGGATGCGGTGGTCAACCACGGAATCCGGCCCACGGGTACGCGTGGGGGGCTCTCACTCACGCCCTCGCCCGCCCGGCCCGGAACTCCAGACAGCGCCGCTCGGCGAGACCGGCGGCACCGGATCACCGCCGCCGTCGTACGCCCGCGGCAACGGGCGTGGGTCAGCGGCATCAGCGCGAGCAGCCCGGTCACCTCGTCGTCCCCGGGCAGTTGCGTATGCACCGCTCTGGTCAGCGTCTCCGCGTCCTCCCCGCCGAGGCTCCGCGGTGCGGTCTACTCCGTCCTGCAGGCCGGTGCGTCCTCTGCTGCCACGCCGCCCTTAGCGTGCTTGATCTGCGCGTACACATGGGCGCGCAGCTCGGCGAAGCGCGGGGCCGAGCGGGTGGTGATCTGGTCGCGGGCGGCCGGCAGGTCGATCGGGAGGTCCTCCTGGACGACGGTGGGTGCCGAGGACAGTACGATCACCCGCCGCCCCAGGTAGACCGCCTCGTCGATGTCGTGGGTGACCAGCAGCGTCGTCACGCCGAGCCGGCGCCAGAGGGTGAGCAGCAGGTCCTCCAGCTCTGCCCGGGTCTGCGCGTCCACGGCGGCGAACGGCTCGTCCATCAGGAGTACCTGCGGCTCGTACGCGATGGCGCGGGCGATGGCGACGCGCTGCTGCATCCCGCCGGAGAGCTGCCACGGGTGGGCCGCCGCCGCGTCGGCCAGGCCGACGGCGGACAGGGCCTCTTCGACCAGTTCGCGGCGGCGCGGGGCGGGGATCTTCTTCTCGCGCAGCGGGAGTTCGACGTTCTTGCGCACGGTCATCCAGGGGAAGAGGCTGCGCCCGTACTCCTGGAAGACGACGGCCATGCCGGGCGGCGGGCCGGTGACGCGGCGGCCCGCGACCCGTACCTCGCCCGTTGTCGGTGACAGGAGCCCGGCGAGGCATTTGAGCAGGGTCGTCTTGCCGCAGCCGGACGGTCCCACGACGCACACCAGGTCGCCGTCGGCCACCCGGAAGTCGATCTTCCGTAGTGCCTCGACGCCGCCGCGCCCCTCGTACACCTTGCCCAGCCCGGTGATCTCAAGCATGTCGCCCCCGCTCCTCGCCGCGTGCCAAGTGCCAGGACAGTATGCGGCGTTCGGCGGCGCGGAAGGCGAGCGAGAGGCCGAATCCGAGCAGTCCGAGGACGACGATGCCGCTCCACATCTCGGGGATCGCGAAGCCGCGTTGGAAGAGGACGACGGTGTGGCCGATGCCGGAGGTGCTGGCGAACATCTCCCCGATGACCATCAGGATGATGCCGATCGACAGGGCCTGCCGCAGCCCCGCCATGATCTGCGGGCTCGCGGCGGGCAGTACGAGGTGGCGCAGCCGGGCGGGCCCGCGCAGCCCGAAGCAGCGGCCGGTGTCGTCCAGCACCTCGTCCACGGCGCGTACGCCCTCGACGGTGTTCAGCAGGACGGGCCAGACGCAGCCGGAGACGATGACCAGCACCTTCATCGCGGTGTCCAGGCCCGCGAGCAGCATGATCAGGGGGACCAGGACGGGTGGTGGTATCGCGCGGAAGAACTCCAGTACGGGTTCGGCGGCGGCCCGCAGGGTGCGTGAGGAGCCGATGGCGACGCCGAGGCCGACGCCCAGCAGGCCGGCGAGGGCGTAGCCGGTGAGCAGCCGGCCCACGCTGGGCAGGACGTCCTCGGTGATCCGCGCCGAGAACCACACTTCGGTGAAGGCGGTGGCGACCCGGCCGGGCGTCGGCAGGTAGAAGGTGGGGCTCGCGGAGCTGTACGCCCACCAGCCGAGGACGAGCAGAACCGGCAGGCCCAGGACGCGCAGCAGGCACAGGCCCGCGCGCCGCACCGGCCCGGTAAGACGCTTACGGGCCGCGCCCCCCGTACGTACTGTGCTCACCGCGCCGCCTCGCCCCGCACGGACGGGTGCCAGGCCAGCACCCGGCGTTCCACGGCCCGTACCGCCGCGTTCACGGTGACCCCGACCAGCCCGGCCAGCACGATCAGCGCGTAGACCTCGGTGACCGCGCCGCCGGACTGGGCGAGCTGGATGCGCAGCCCCAGTCCCGGGCTGCCGATGACCAGTTCGGCGGTGACGGCGAGGATGAACGCCACCGCGGCGGCCAGCCGCAGGCCGGTCATGACGTACGGCAGGGCCGTCGGCCAGACGAGGTGGCGCAGCTGGGCCCAGCGGCCGAGGCGGTAGCTGCGGGCGGTCTCACGGGCGACCGGGTCGACGTCGGCCACGCCGTACAGCACCTGGATGAGCACCTGCCAGAAGGCGGCGTAGACCACGAGGAGGAGGGTGGAGCCGGTCTCGGCGCCGAAGAGGAGGGTGGCCAGGGGGATCAGCGCCACGGACGGGATGGGGCGCAGGAACTCGATGGTCGAGGCGGTGGCGGCGCGCAGTCCCGGTACGGCGTCGATGAGGACGCCGAGGGCGACGGCCAGGCTGCAGGCGATGGCGAGTCCGAGGGCCCAGGAGCGCAGGGTCTCGCCGAGTGCGGTCCACAGGGTCGCATCGCCGAGTTCGGCGGCGAGGCGGCGCAGGATGGCGGTGGCGGGCGGCAGGTGGCTCGGGTCGACCAGGCCGAGCCGGGGCACCGCCTCGGCGATGGCGAAGAGGCAGGCCAGGCCCAGGAGCCCGAGGCCGGCGGCGCGCGGCACGCTCATCGGCGCCCCGGCGCGCACCCCTCGGCGGGTCACGGCAGCAGCGCGCCGACGTCGGCGGGCTTCTTGAGGACACCGTCCTTGCGGGCGAAGTCGGCGATGGTCTGCACGGACGTGCGATTGATCTCGGTGGGCCACTTCGGCAGCACGATCCGCTGGATGACGGCGGGCGGGATCTTGGTGTACGTGCCGAGTTCCTTGCGTACCTCGTCGGGGTGCGCGCTCGCGTAGGCCAGCGCCTGGTCGATGGCGGCCTTGAAGCGCTTGACCAGGTCCGGGTTCTCGCGGAGCAGCTTCTCGCTGGTGAAGTACATGGCGACGGTGAGGTCGCCGGTGGCCTCGGCGAAGGGCCAGCACACCTCGTGGGCGCCCTGGTCGAGGGCCTGGGTCTGGAAGGGCTCCACGGTCCAGATGGCGTCCACCCGCCCGGCGGCGAGGGCGGCGGGCATGTCGGGGAGCGGGATCTCGGTGAATTCGAGCTTCTCGGGGTCCCCGCCGGCCCGGCGCACGGCGGCCCGGATGGTGGTGTCGCCGATGTTCTTCAGCTGATTGACCGCGATCTTGTGGCCGGGCAGGTCCTTGGCCGATCTGATGGCGCTGCCCTTGGGTACGAGGACGGCGCTGTAGTCCTTGCGGGCTCCGGTCTGCCCGGTGGAGGCCACGCCGTTGGCCACGGCCTTCAGGGGCAGCCCCTGTTCACGGGCCGTGAGGAGCGTGGTGGTGTTGCTGAAGCCGAAGTCGAACTGGCCGCTGATGACGCCGGAGGAGCTGTACGCGCCGCCCTGGACGGGCGTGATCTTCGCGTCGATGCCCTGCTTGGCGAAGAAGCCGTGCGACCGGGCCAGGTGGACCGGTGCGGTGTCGACGATCGAGAGCGCGCCGACCTCGATCGTGTCGGGACCGTCGCCGCCCGATCCGGAACCGTCGTTTCCGCACGCCGTGAGGGTGAGGAGAAGTGCTGCTGCTGCCGCCACCGCGGCCCGTAAGCGATACACGCGGGAACCGTAGGGGCGGAAGGTGGCGTCGTCAACGGTGCAGGGATCAAAGTCGAACAACAGGTCGGGAGAGAGCGGGCAAGGCAGCACACCAGAACGCGGATCATGAAACACGCCATCGCGCGGGCGGGACACGCGCACCGGTGGCGCGGCGTGTCATGGATCACGTCACGCACCGCAACGCATTCTCGATGGTTCGCGTCTTAGCGGCCGACATCCGCCGGACCGCCACATGGAAAGCCCCTTGATGACCCCTGCCTCCGCCCCGCACCGCCACCGGCCGCCGCGCAGTGCGCGGGCCGCGCTGGCCCTGGCGCCGCTGATCGGTGTCGGCGCGCTGACCGCCTGCGGAGGCCCCGCGGCATCCGCGACCAAGGGCGCTCCGGTGCGGGTGACGCTGAGTGCGGCGAACGGTGTGAAGACGGTGCAGGCGGGCGACAAACTGCAGGTCAGTGCGGATGGCGGCCGTCTGACCAAGGTCGTCGTGACCGACCCCAGAGGCCGTCGGCTGCCCGGCGGACTGGGCGACGGCGGCCGGGTGTGGACCTCCCACGAGAAGACCGCGCCGGGGACCAAGTACTCGGTCGCCGCCGAGACCAGGAACGCGCAGGGCAGCACGGACACGGTCAAGGAGTCGCTGACCACCGCCCAGGCCGACAAGCTCAACAAGCTGGTGCTGAACCCCGGCTCGCAGGGCGCCACCGTCGGCGTGGCCCAGCCCGTCTCGGTCACCTTCGACTTCCCGGTGACCGACAAGGCGGAGGTGGAGCGGCACCTGAAGGTCACCACGGACAACCGGACGACGGGCTCGTGGGGCTGGGTCAAGGACTTCTCCGGCAAGGACCGGGTGGACTGGCGGCCGAAGGAGTACTGGAAGCCGGGGACGAAGGTCGGGCTGCGCGCCGACCTGAACGGCGTGGACTCCGGCGGCGGCCGCTACTTCGCCAAGGACTACGACCTGAACTTCACCATCGGCGACAGCCATGTGGTCAAGATCGATCTGGACAGCAGGCATCTGACGTTCACCGAGAACGGAAAGGAGGTGAAGGACATTCCCTTCTCCGCCGGCCGGCCGGACGCGCAGCACTCCACCTGGACTGGCGTCTTCCCGCTCATGGCGAAGGAGGGCACGATCACCATGAACTCCGAGACCGTGGGGCTGGGCGACGCGTACCACAAGACGGTGCGCGACTCCATGAAGCTCACCAGCTCCGGCACGTACGCCCATGCGGCGCCGTGGAACGCCGACAAGGTGGGCCGGGTGAACGACAGCTCCGGCTGCATCGGGCTGACCGACGCCGACGCCGACTGGCTCTACTCGAAGGTGCGCGTCGGTGACCCGTTCGAGGTCACCGGTTCCTCCGTACGGGGGAGGGCGGCCGAGAACAACGGGCTCGGGGACTGGATGGTCGACTGGCCCCAGTGGCAGAAGAAGAGCGCCCTCCCATCGAGCAGCTGACCCCTTACAGAGCCTAGTGTGACGGAATGAGCACCGTGCAGGACCAGGACCAAATAACGGCGTGGGCGCGCTTTCGCCGCCGCGTGCCCAACGGCTTTGCCATCTTCTTCAGCCTTCTGGGGCTGTTCTGCGCCGTCACGGCGCTGATCGGGCCGCTGCGACGCGCCCTGAAACCGGTCATCGAATGGCTGGACATCCTGACCATCGTGGTCGAACCGAACCTCGCGTACGCGGTCTTCCTCTTCCTGCTGGCCGCGGCCATGACGGCGCGCAAACGCGTCGCCCTGTGGTTCGCCGTCGTCTACATGGTGCTGGTGACGCTGACCGACGCGATCCTCGTGATCGACGGCAACCGGGAGTTCTGCTTCTCCTTGGTGCTGTGCTCGGCCGCGCTGGTGCTGCTGCTGGTCGCGCACCGCGAGTTCTACGCCGTCACCCGCCGCGGCGCGTTCTGGCGCGCCACCGGTGTGCTGGTCGCGGGCCTGGTGGTGTCGATCCTCGTCGGCTGGGGCCTGGTGTCGCTCTTCCCGGGCAGCCTGGAGCACGGCGCGGACAGCCGGCTGCTGTGGGCGGCCGACCGGGTCTGCGGCGGTACCCTCAGCAACCACCAGTTCCACGGCCACCCGCCGCACTGGGTGATCTTCCTGCTCGGCCTGTTCGGCGCGGTGGCGCTGCTGAACGCGGCCCTGACGCTCTTCCGGTCGCAGCGCATGGAGGCCGCGCTGCACGGCGACGAGGAGACCCGTATCCGGGCGCTGCTGGCCCGCTACGGCGGCCGGGACTCGCTCGGCTACTTCGCCACCCGCCGCGACAAGGCCGTGATCTTCTCCCCCAGCGGCAAGGCCGCCGTCACCTACCGGGTGGAGGCCGGCGTCTGCCTGGCCAGCGGTGACCCGGTCGGTGACCGCGAGGCGTGGGGCCCGGCCATCGAGGAGTGGCTGAAGGTCGCCGGGCGCTACGGCTGGCAGCCCGCCGTCATGGGCGCCAGCGAGGACGGCGCCAAGGCGTTCGCGCGCAGCGGCCTGAGCGCGCTGCAGCTCGGCGACGAGGCGATCCTGCACGTCAAGGACTTCGACCTGGACGGCCGCGAGATGCGGGTGACCCGCCAGGCGGTGAACCGCGTCGAGCGCAGCGGCGCCACCTTCCGGGTCCGCCGGCACTCGGAGCTGTCGGACGAGGAGATGCAGGAGGTCATCCACCGGGCCGACGCCTGGCGCGACACCGAGACCGAGCGCGGCTTCTCGATGGCGCTGGACCGGCTCGGCGACCCGGAGGACGGGGACTGCCTGCTGGCCGAGGCGTTCGACGGCGACGGCAACATGATCGCCCTGCTGTCGTTCGTGCCCTGGGGCAAGGACGGCATCTCGCTGGACGTGATGCGCCGCGACCGCAGCGCGCCGAACGGCGTGATGGAGTACATGGTCGCCCAGCTGTGCGCGCACGCCGGGCAGATCGGCGTACGCCGTATCTCGCTGAACTTCGCGGTCTTCCGGTCCGCCTTCGAGGAGGGCGCGCGCATCGGCGCGGGGCCGATCCTGAAGGTGTGGCGCAAGCTGCTGCTGTTCTTCTCCAAGTGGTGGCAGCTGGAGGCGCTGTACCGCTCCAACGCGAAGTACGCGCCCGAGTGGTACCCGCGCTTCCTGTGCTACGCGGACACCGGCGCCCTGGCCCGGATCGGCATGGCCTCCGGCATCGCCGAGGGCTTCGTGGCCGTACCGAGCCTGGGCAAGCTGTGGGGCAAGGGCCGCAAGAAGCGGGTGATGGCCCCGGCCAACACCGCCAACCTGCCGTCGCTGGACGAGCTGGGCCTGGTGGAGAAGCCCGCGACCGAGGAGGAGCTGCGCGAGCGCGAGCTGGCGGCGCTCCCGGAGCAGGTCCGGGTGCGGCACCTCAAGCTGGAGCGGCTGCGCGCCGAGGGCACCGACCCGTACCCGGTCGGCGTCCAGCGCACCCACACGCTCGGTGACGTCCGTGACGAACACCCGGACCTGGACTCCGGTACGCGCACCGGCAAGGTCGTCCGGATCGCCGGCCGGGTGCTGCTCACCCGCGACCACGGCGGTGTGCTGTTCGCCGTGCTGCGTGACTGGTCGGGTGACCTCCAGGTCGCGCTGACCCGCGAGGGCACCGGCGCCGAGGAGCTGGCGCGGTTCGCCGACGACATCGACCTGGGCGACCACATCGAGGCGGAGGGCGAGGTCGGCGCGAGCGACCGCGGCGAGCTGACGGTCTTCGTCACCCACTGGCGGCTGACGGCCAAGTGCCTGCGCCCGCTGCCCGACAAGCGGCGCGGTCTGACCGACCCGGAGGCCAAGGTCCGTCAGCGCTACGTCGACCTGGTCGTCTCGCCGGACTCGCGGGACAACCTGCGGGCCCGCAGCACCGCGGTGCAGGCGCTGCGCCAGGGTCTGATCGAGCGCGGCTACCTGGAGGTCGAGACGCCGATGCTCCAGCAGATCCACGGCGGCGCCAACGCGCGCCCGTTCCAGACCCACATCAACGCCTACGACCTCGACCTGTACCTGCGTATCGCGCCCGAGCTGTACCTCAAGCGGCTGTGCGTGGGCGGTATGGAGAAAGTCTTCGAGATGGGACGCACGTTCCGCAACGAGGGCATCTCGTACAAGCACAACCCCGAGTTCACGATGCTGGAGGCGTACCAGGCGTTCGCGGACTACGACGTGATGCTCGACCTGACCCGGGAGCTGATCCAGGGCGCGGCCGTCTCCGCGTTCGGCAGCGCCACCGCCCGCAAGGCGGACGCGAACGGCAAGCTCGTCGAGCACGACATCTCGGGCATCTGGCCGGTCAAGACAGTCTACGGCGCGATCTCCGAGGCGCTGGGCGAAGAGGTCGACGCGGACACCGGGCCGGACGAGCTGCGCCGGCTGTGTCTGCGGTCCGGGGTGCCGGTGAAGCCGGAGCTGGGACGCGGTGACATCGTCCTGGAGATGTACGAGCGGCTGGTCGAGGAGAAGACCACGCTGCCCACCTTCTACAAGGACTTCCCCACCGACGTCTCGCCGCTGACCCGCCAGCACCGCAAGGACCCGCGGCTCGCCGAGCGCTGGGACCTGGTGGCGTTCGGCACCGAGCTGGGCACCGCCTACTCGGAGCTGACCGACCCGGTCGAGCAGCGGCGCCGGCTGACCGCCCAGTCGCTGCTGGCGGCGGGCGGCGACCCGGAGGCCATGGAGCTGGACGAGGACTTCCTGCAGGCCCTCGAATACGCGATGCCGCCGACCGGTGGTCTGGGGATCGGCGTGGACCGTCTCGTCATGTTCCTCACGGGGCTGTCGATCCGCGAGACGCTGCCGTTCCCGCTGGTGCGGCGCCGGTAGGCACCTACGCAGGAAGGGCCGTCCCCACCTGGCGGTTTCTAGGGGTCGTCGCAACACGTGGTCGGTTTGATCAGGCCGCGAGCAGTTTATGCAGACGCTCGGCTGGGGTTTCCCAGCCGAGCGTCTTGCGTGGGCGGCGCTTGAGCTGGTCTGCGACTGCGGCCGGGTGTTCAGGGGTATGGACCGTCAGGTCGGTGCCCTTGGGGAAGTACTGCCGCAGCAGGCCGTTGGTGTTCTCGTTCGAGCCGCGCTGCCAGGGGCTGGCGGGTCGCAGAAGTAGACCGGGATGTCGGTGGCGAGGGTGAACTCGCCGTGCCGGCCATCTCGCCGCCCTGGTCCCAGGTCAGGGACCGCTTCAACTCGGCGGGCAGGGTCTGGACGGTGGAGGTCAGGGAGGTGAGGACCGCCTCGGCACTGTGGCCGCCGGGCAGGTGCAGGAGCATGACGTAGCGGGTGGCGCGTTCGGCCAGGGTGCCGATCGCGGACTTCCCGTCCTTGCCGATGATCAGGTCGCCCTCCCAGTGACCGGGCACGGCCCGGTCCTCGGTCTCGGCGGGGCGTTCGCTGATCATGACCATCGGTGTCGTGAAGCGGGGCTGGCGACAGTTGGCCTGCCGCTGCGGCCTGCGCCGGGCACGGCCGGAACGCAGGGCACCGGCGAGCTCACGCCGCAGCTGGCCCCTGCCCTGGACGTAGAGCGCCTGGTAGACGGTCTCGTGGACCACGTGCACCTCCGGCCGGTCAGGGAATCGTGTCCGCAGAGCCTGGCATATCTGCTCCGGGCTCCACTTCTCGTCCAGCATCGCCTGGACGGTGGCCCGCAGCCCGGGATTCCCCAGGATCTTGCGGGGCCTGGGGCAGGGCCGGCGGGCATCGGCGCGGGCCTGGGCGGCGTGCGGGCGGTAGGCCCCGCTTCCGGGGTGAGGGTTGCGGCGGATCCCACGGCTGACCGTGGACGGGCTGCGGCCCAGCTCCGCGGCGACCGCCCGCACCGTGGCCTTCTCCCGCAACCGGTCGGCGAGGTGAATCCGCTCCTCCTCACGCAGGAATCGGGACGGGCCGGAAGGCGGCACCACCGGGTGAATCGGTGGTGCCGCCTTCTGCCGCCGGCCGGCACTGCGGCCGTTGCGCCACTTCCGGCCGGTCCGCGCCTCGACGCCGACGATTCGGCACGCCTCGGTGTTGCTGTATCCCTGCTGCACGAGCCGGGAGTATGCCTCCCGCTCCCGTGACAGCTTCCCGGGGCCCTGCGGCGTCCGGTCCCCTCGGATCCTGAAGTCCATCGCACCCCTTGAGCTGGGGTGTTGCGACGACTCCTAGAACCCAAGCCTGGGGGACGGCCCTTCGCCGTACCGGGAGTGTGCGGGTCAGCCGCGCAGCACGTCCGGGTTGGCGCAGTGCGCGAGCGGCTCGCCGCGCAGGAAGCGGGCGGCTTCGGCGGCGACGATACGGGCGGCCTTGTGTGCGACCTGGCGGCTGCCGCCCGCGATGTGCGGGGTCAGCACGACGCCGGGCGCGGCCAGCAGGCGGGAGCCGGCCGGGACCGGCTCTTCGGGGAAGACGTCGAAGCCGGCGCCCCTGAGCTGCCCGGACTCCAGCGCGTCGCAGACCGCGTCGTAGTCCACGAGGGCGCCGCGCGCGCAGTTGACCAGGATGGAGCCGTGGGGCATGGCGGCGAGCTGGGCGCGGCCGATCATGCCGCGGGTCTCCTCGGTGAGACGGGCGTGCAGGGAGACGATGCGCGAGCGGCTCAGCAGTTCGTCCAGGCCGACCTGTTCGGCGACGCCGGTCAGTGCCTCGGGGGCGGCGTACGGGTCGTGGACGAGGACGTGCGCGCCCATGGCGGCCAGCACCTTGGCGACGCGGCTGCCGATCGCCCCGTACCCGACCAGGCCGACGGTGGTGCCCTCGATCTCGATGCCGCACTTGTCGTAGTCGTAGTAGTCGCCGCGCCAGATGCCCTGGCGCAGGTCGGTGTGGGTGTCGCCGACGCCGCGGGCGGCCGCGAGGAGCAGGGTCAGGGTGTGTTCGGCGGTGGCGGTGGCGTTGCGGCCGGGGGCGTAGCAGACGGCGACGCCGTGCCGGGTGGCGGCTTCCAGGTTGGCGTTGACCGGTCCGCCGCGGCCGACGCAGAACAGTTCCAGGTCCGGGCAGTGGGCGAGGATGCGCTCGGTGAGAGCGGCGTGTTCGGTGACGCAGACGCGGACGCCCTGGAGCGCCTCGATGAGCTGGTCCTCCGTACCGGACGCCTCGTCGACCTCGGCGACCTTGCCGAGCGGGGTGTGCGGCCAGGGCAGCTGCAGCTCCCGGATCGCGTCGGCGGTCACGGCGCCGCCGGTGGCCTCGCGGACCGCCTCGGTGAGCAGGCTGGGGAGGATGAAGTGGTTGCCGGCGGCGAGAACGGTGGGGCTGCTCATGGGGGGTGTTTCTCCTGGGTGTGCGGTGTCGGCGTACGTACGGGAGGCGGGTCAGTGCGGTGCGGTGGCGACCGGCGCGGGCGTGGCGGGGGCGTTGAGGCGCAGCAGCGCGGCCTGGCCGTCGCGGACGCGCAGTTCGGTCAGCGCGCCGTTGAGGAGCTGCGGGAAGACGCGCCGGTAGTCCGCGAGCGGGATGCCCAGCAGATGGCAGAGCAAAACCCGTACGAGGGTGGAGTGGGCGACCAGCAGGACCCGGCCGTCCGGGTGGGCGCGCTCGATGTCGGCGAGGCAGTCGGCGGCGCGCAGGGCGGCGGCACGGGGGTCCTCGCCACCGGGCAGGTGGTGGCCGACCGGGTCGGCGAGGAACGCCTCCAGCTCGTCCGGGAAGCGCCGGCGCATCTCGGCCTTGGTCAGGCCCTCACCGCGGCCGAAGTCCACCTCGTAGAGGCGTTCGTCGATGTGCGGGGTCAGGCCGCAGGCCGCGGCGGCGGGCGCGGCGGTGCGGCGGGCGCGGGACAGCGGGGAGCACCAGACGGCGTCCAGGCGGGCGGTGGCGGCCCAGTCGGCGAGGGCCGCCGCCTGCTCCTCACCGCGTCCGGTCAGTGCCACGTCGGTGAGGCCGGCGTAGCGGTTCTCGGCATGCCATTCGGTCTCGCCGTGGCGTACGAGGATGAAGTCGGTCACGGTGCGGCCCTCCTGCGGGCGTGGTCGGCCACGGTCTGGTCGAGCCAGCCACGGCGGGTCAGTTCGTCGAGGAAGCGGAGGTAGGCGGGGAGCAGGCGGGTGGTACGGGCCGGGTCGGGTGTGACCGGTGTGCCGGTGCGGACCATGGCGGTCGCGGCGTCCTGGAGGGTGACGCCGCCGGAGGTGGCGGCGAGCACGGCCATGCCGAGGGCGCCTTCGGCCTGTTCGGGCCGGTGGACGGGGCGGCCGAGCAGGTCGGCGCGGAGCTGTGACCAGTACGCGTTGCGGGCGCCGCCGCCGGTGAAGGTGAGCGGCCCGTCGACGGGGGCGCCGAGGTGGTCGAGGTAGTCGAAGCAGAGGCGTTCGACGCAGGCGACGCCGAGCAGGCAGGCGTGGAACTCCTGGGCGCGGGTGGGTACGTCGCCGAGGGTGAAGGGTTCGGCGTCGGGGGCGCGGAAGGGGAAGCGTTCGCCGCCGGCCGGGACGAGGGGGTAGGTGACCGCGTCCCAGTCCCGGCCGTCGCGTGCGGCTTCGGCGGTGAGCGCGTCGAGGTCGTCGCCGTTCTCCGGGGTGAAGTGCCGGGCGATGACGCCCGCGCCGGAGCTGGAGGCGCCGCCGGGCAGCCAGTTGCCGTCCGGTCCGCGGTGGCAGTAGACGACGCCGTGCGGGTCGCGGATCAGGTGGGGGCTGGTGCCCTTGAGGACGAGGGTGGTGCCGAGTACGGCGTTCCAGGCGCCGGGGGCGAGTGCGCCCGCGCCGATCTGGGCGGCGCAGCCGTCGGTCATTCCGGCGACAACGGTGGTGCCTTCGGGGATGCCGGTGGCTTCGGCCGCCGCCGCGCAGACCGCGCCGAGGACGGTTCCGGGCCGTACGACCTGCGGCAGGACCCGCTCGGGCACGCCGAGGCGGGCCAGTTCGGCGGACGGCCAGCGTTCGTCGGCGAGGTGGTAGCCGGTCTTGAGGGCGTGGCTGGCGTCGGCGGGGACCTGATGGCCGGTCAGCCGCCAGGTGATGAGGTCGGGCTGGTGCAGCAGCCGGGCATGCTCGGTCAGGCCCGGGTCCTGCCGGAGCAGCCAGAGCAGTTTGGGCAGGGCCCAGGAGGGCTGCATGGTGCGGTAGCCGAGTTCCTGCCACACCGCTCCCCCGGCCTCGTTGACGGCTTCCGCCTCTGCGGCGGCGCGCCCGTCGTCGTACATCAGGCCGGGGGTGAGCGGGGTGCCGTCTGCGTCGGCGAGGAGGACCGTACCGGAGGTGGCGTCGAGGGCCAGGCCGCGTACCCGGGCCGGGTCGATGCCGGCGAGGGCCGCGCGGCAGGCGGCGGACAGCGCGCTCCACCACTCTTCGGGCCGCTGCTCGTGGCGCCTGCCGTCGCGGTGGCTCGTCAGCGGCCGGGAGGCGGCGGCGAGCAGCTGTCCGGTCCCGTCGACGGCGACGCAGCGGGCGCTCTGCGTACCGAGGTCGAGGCCGAGCCAGACGGCGTCGGCGGTCAGGGCGTCAGACACGGTGGGGGGCTCCTTGGGCGGGGTGTTCGGGTGGTGCGGGTATCGGGTGCGACAGGGCCGGCGGCCGGTCGGGGACTTCGGGGGTGCTCTTGCGTCCGGCTCCGGGGCGCCAGCCCGCCTCGCGGGCGAGGCCGCGCCAGTGCAGGAAGTCCTCGTACAGCTCCGAGTAGCGGGCGGTGCGCTCCGGGTCGGGCTCCCAGCTGGACCGCATCCGTACGTACTTGGTGGCGGCGCTGTGCATGCTGGACTCGGCTCCGGACAGCACCAGGCCGGTGAGGAAGGCGCCCTTGGCGCCGAGTTCGGTGTCGCCGGAGCGGGCGGTCGGTACGCCCGTCGCGTCCGCGATGAGCGCGCACCAGGCGTCGCTGTTGGCGCCGCCGCCGCACAGGCGCAGTTCGCTGACGTGCGTGCGGGAGGCGGTCAGCGAGTCGCGCAGGACGAGCGAGAGGCCGTCGAAGACCGCGCGGGCCAGGTCGGCGCGGGTGTGTTCCAGGGACAGGCCCCAGAACCCGCCGCGGGCCTGCCCGTCGAGGAACGGTGCCCGTTCGCCCGCCGGGGAGAGGTACGGCAGGAACATCAGGCCGTGTGCGCCCGGCTCGGACTCGAAGGCCAGCCGCGACAGTTCCGGCGGCCCGGACAGGTGCAGGGTGCGCGCGGCCCAGCCGAGCACTTCGGCGCCGTTGAGGGTCGGGAAGGCGCGCAGGACGCGTTCGCGGCCGCGGTAGGCGATGGTGATGCCGGACGGTTCGCCGGTGGTGTCCACGGTCGTGCGGACGATCTCGGTGCACAGGGTGGTGCCGAGGATGCTGCACGCCTGGCCGGGGTTGACCACGCCGACGCCGCGCGCGGTGGCGGCGATGTCGTACGGGGCCATGACGACCGGGAGGCCGGCGGGCAGCCCGAGCTGGCCGGCCGCCTCGGAGGTGATCTCGGCGATCCGCTCGTGCTCGCCGAGCACCTTCGGCAGCAGCCGCTGGTACCCGGTGAGGCCGAAGAGGTCGAGGAGGTGCGGGTCGTACGCGCCGGTGGCGTGGTCGAGGAAGGGCGCCGAGGCGTCCGACTCGTCGACGGCGGTGACGCCGGTCAGCCGCAGGAAGAGCCAGCCCGCGGCGGTGAGGGAGGCGTGCGAGCGGGCGAGCCGGTCCGGGTCGTGCCGGGCCAGCCAGGCGAAGATCGCGTTGGGCATGCCGGCGCAGGTCAGCGAGCCGTTGCGGCGGAAGGCGGCCTCCAGGACGCCGTCCCGCTGCCACTGGCCGACGATCTCGCCGGCCCGGCCGTCGGACCACAGGATCGCGGGCCCGGTGGGGCGGCCCCGGTCGTCGACGAGCCAGGCGCCATCGCCCTGGGCGGTGAAGGAGACCAGCCACACGGGGTCGGCCGGGCCGGGGCGGCCGGCGAGTTCGGACAGGGCGTTGCGGACGGTGAAGACGACGGCGTTCCAGACGGCGTCCATGTCCTGCTCGGCGCGGCCCGGGCGGGGGCGGAGCACTTCGGTGGCGAGCCGGGAGACCGCGATCTCGCGGCCCAGGTCGTCGAAGACCACGGACTTGATCATCGTGGTGCCGACGTCGATGGTCAGTACGGACATCAGGTGCGTCCTCTCACGCCGGTGACGGGGCGGACGGCGCGGCGGCCGCGGTGGGAGCCGCCTCCGCCGGTGCCGTGCCCGGCTCGTCCGGCAGCTTCAGGAAGACGGTGAGCACGGTACTGACCGCGTACATCCCCGCGAAGATCCAGACCACCCCTTCGACGCCGAGCGGCCCGGCGAAGACCGCGACGACGGCCGGTCCGACGAAGGTGCTGGCGCCCGCGCCCAGGTTGAGCGCCGCCAGTGCCTGGCCTTTGTGCCGCGGCTCCAGCGAGGGCATCAGCGCCGATATCGGGACGTATCCCGCCAGGGTAGCGCCGTAGAACGCGGCGACCACCAGGGCGAGGCCGAAGTTGTCGCCCGCCGCCTGCGGTACGTAGAACAGCAGCAGGGTGCTGACGGTGCAGCCCGCGCCGCCGAACCAGGCGATGGTGCGGCGCCAGCCGAAGCGGTCGCCGATCATGCCGCACAGCAGGCTCGCCACGATGTTGGTCGCGAACATCGCGCTGAGCAGGTGCAGCCACTGGGTGAGGCTGAAGCCGACGGTCCGGGTGAAGTGCACCGGCAGGATGACGAAGAAGCCGAACTGCGAGGCCGTGTTGATGGTCCGTACGAGGGCGCCGGTGCCGACCCGGGGGTTGCGCCACAGGATCGTGACGCTGCCGAGCAGGGTGGCCGACGGGCCGTCGCCCTCGGAGCGCGGCCGGGGGCCACCGCGGTCGTCGCGGACCAGCAGCAGGGCGATCAGGCCGCCGACGGCGACCAGGACGAGCGCGGCCCACAGCGTGGCGTACGCGCCGATGTGCGGGATGAGGCCGCCGGCGACCAGCGAGCCCAGGGTCGGCAGGCCGCCGGTGAAGGCGAACCAGAACCAGCCCATGGCGGTGCTGAGCCGGGCCCGCGGCGCGACCCCGGCGATCCAGACGAGGAATCCGTACGCGAACAGCGGATAGCCCAGGCCGCGCAGGCCGTAGCCCAGCATCATCAGGGGGTAGTTCGCCAGGGGGACGGCCGCGGCGAGGAAGACGACCTGGAAAGCGCCCCAGATGGCGAGGCCGGTCCACATGACGCGGCGCGGTCCCCACAGTTCGGACAGTACGCCGGAGAGCCAGGCGGCGATGCCCGCCGCGACGCCGTAGACGGTGAACAGCAGCGCCACCCGGGGCTCCGGGATGCCCTGGTCGATCAGGTACGGCGAGAGGTAACCCGACTCGACACCGTCCCCGATCATGAACAGCAGCAGGCCCAGGTAGCCCCAGGCGAGGGTCGGCGGAATGCCCAGGCGGGTGGTCGCCCGTGTGATCGGTGAACGCGGGAGAGGGTTCTTCATCGAATCTCCCCTTTCTACGGCGGCAGGCGGTGGCAGGAGGCCTGCGGAGCGGACGGAGCCGATGCAACAGTCCGGCCGAAACCAGCGTCAATGGTGGCCGGAAATCTTCGCACCGGGCCGGTGGCCTGCCGTGTTGAGTCCTGCCGGAGCCGCCGGTGAGGGCCGCGCCCACCGTGCACGCCACGTTAGATCCGTGCGAACATAACGCGGCGAATTCACACGGCGTGCGGTGTGCGCCGCACGCCAGGCGGCCCGTACCGCACAGGAAGTGGGCACCATGGACCGGCTCGAAGCCCAGGAGGAGCGGCGCCGCCGCCTGCGCGACACCGTCATCGCCCGCGGCTTCGTCCGCACCTCGGACCTCGCCGAGGCGTACGGGATCAGCCTGATGACCGCCCACCGCGACCTGGACGCCCTCCAGGCGCAGGGCTGGCTGCGCAAGGTGCGCGGCGGGGCCACCGGTCTGCCGTCGGCACAGTTCCACGGCAGCGTGGCCGACCGGATGGCGGTCATGGCGCCGGCCAAGCAGGCCCTGGCCCGGGCCGCGGCGACCCTGCTCGTACCCGGCCAGACCGTCATGCTCGACGACAGCACCACCTGCCTCCTGCTGGCGCACCGGTTCGCCGAGCACGCGCCGCTGACCGTCATCACCAACTCGCTGCCGGCCGTCACCACACTCGCCAAGGAGCCCGGCATCTCGCTGATCACGCTGGGCGGCGCCTACTTCCCGGCGTACGACGCGTTCATGGGCCTGCACACGGCGGACGCGGCACGGGCCTTCCGCGCCGATGTGCTGTTCATGTCGACCACCGCCGTCACCAACGGCCGCTGCTACCACACCTCGCCGGAGACGGTGCAGGTCAAGCGGGCGATGATGGAGAGCGCGGGGCGGCGGGTGCTGGTCGCCGACCACACCAAGTTCACCAAGGGCGGGCTGTACGCGCTGGCGCCGCTGACCGACTTCGACCTGCTGGTCGTGGACGACGGGCTGCCCGCCGCGGAGATCCGGGGCGTACGGGCGCGGGGTACCGAGGTGCTGGTGGTGCCGCGGCCCTGACGCCGCGGGCCGGCACCACCGGGCCTCGTGGGCCCGGCGGCGCCGGCGTCGCGGCTCAGCACATCCGGTCGAGTACGTCGGCGGCGTCCCGTACCGAAGCGGCCCACGGCCGGTCCCGCGCCACGGTCGGCTCCAGCGCGTCCAGGAGGCGGGTGGAGGCGTCGGCGGTGGGACGCCGCGCCCCGACGCGGACGGCCTGGCACAGGGCGACGGCGAGCGAACCGTGCAGCAGGCGCAGCGTCCCGGCCTGCTTCAGCGCGGTGAACGCGGCCTGCGTACCGAACGGGACGATGTCCTGGTTGTGCCAGTTGGTGGGGATGCTCTGCATGGCGGCGGGGGTGGCGGCGCGGCGCATCGCGACCACCAGGGAGGTCGCGGCGAGCTGGATGCCCTGGACGCCGTGGTCACGTCCGGGGTCCTCGGCGAGCATCGGGTTGAGGCCGCCGTTGCGGCGCGGGTCGATCAGCAGGTCGAGCTGGCGTTCGGCGAGGTTGGCGAGCTGGGCCGCGGTGATGGACAGCAGGTCGGCGACGAAGGCGACCTGCTGGCCGAAGAAGTTGCCGCCGTGGGCGACGACGTCGCGCTCGGGGAAGAAGAGCGGGTTGTCGCTGATGCCGTTGAGGTCGTCGGTGACGACCTGGCGGGCGTGACGCATGCTGGTCGCCGCGGCGCCGAGGATGTGCGGCGCACAGCGCAGTGTGTAGGGCTCCTGGAGGGCGCGGGTGCCGCTGGGTTCGTGGCCCACGAGTCGTTTACGCAGGTCGTCGGCGCGTTCGGCGGTGTCCTCGTGGCCCAGCGCCTCGAAGATCTCGGGGGCGGTGAAGTCGGGGCGGCAGCCGAGGACCGTGGCGAGCAGGGCGGTCAGCGCGGTTCCGGCGGCCACCGAGCGGTGCAGCTGGGCGAGCGCGAGGCCGGCGCCCGCCGCGGTCACGGACGTGCCGTTGACCAGGCCGAGCGCGTCCCTGCCGGTCAGTTCCACGGGCCGCAGTCCGGCCTCGGCGAGGGCGCGGTCGGCGGGCATGCGGGTGGTGCCGAGGTAGGCGTCACCGCGCCCCTGGAGGGAGCGGATCGCGTGGGCCAGGGGTGCCAGGTCGCCGCTGGCGCCGACCGATCCGTACTCGGGCATCACCGGCGCGAAGGAGGTGCCGAGCATCGCCACGAGGGCGTCCACGGCGGCCGGAGCCACGCCGGAGTGGCCCCTGGCCAGGCTCCACAGCCGGGTGAGCAGGGTGGCCCGGGCGACCGGCGGGTCCAGGTCGGCGCCTTGGCCGACTTCGAGGTGGGTGAGCACGTTCTCGCACTGGTCCGTGCCCTCTTCCTGGCCCGCGTAGACGACGAGGGGGCCGAAGCCGGTGGTGGTGCCGTAGATCTCGCGGCCCTTGCCGATGCAGGTGCGGAGGTAGTCGTGACAGCGGGCGACGTCCGCGCGGGAGGCGTCGTCGAGCCGTACGGTGACGGGCCCGGCGGCGGTTTCGAGCGTCTCGGGGGTCAGGACCGAGGGGAACCGCAGCTCGGCCGCGGAGGGCTGCAAGGTGGGGGGCATCGCTTTCCTTGAGTGGGGATGACGGTGTGGGCGCGGTGGGGGGGGACGCGGCCACGGTGGCGGACGAGGGGCGAGGGCCCGGCCCCGGACGGGCGGTCAGGTCCTGCCGGTCGTGAACAGGTGGGCCCATGCCGTGCCGGGTGACCGCGGGCTGCCGCCGGGGTCGGCGGCGATGGCCAGGACCTGGTCGGCGTCGCCCGTGGCGATGACGCGTGCGGCGGTGGTACGGGCCGCGGCCAGCGGGTCGCCGATGGCGAGTGTGGCGACGAGCGGGCCGGTCAGGCCCCATACGGTGCTCAGATGGCCGAGCGCCGTGGAGGGCACGTTCTGGAACAGCAGGGGTTTGGGCACCTGCCGCTGCCCGGCCACCGCGTCGTCGATGGCCGTCTGTGTGACCACGTCGCCGCGGGTGGACGCGAGGACGAGCGCGGTGCGCGGGCCGAGCGCCGGGGGCAGCGGGGGTGTGCCGTACCGGTCGGCGAGGCAGCGTTCGCCGACGGCCACCAGCAGGGGCGCGAAGGCGGACGTGTCGAAGCGCGGGACCTCCGGCAGGCGCGCCGCCGGGTCGTCCGGTGGCGGCCACTGGGCCCGGGTCTCAACGATCAGTTGCATGGCGTCGTCCTCATGGGGCTCTTCCCGCACGGGTGTCGTCGTACGGCACGGGGTGGTCGGGGGCACGGCAGCACCGGTCGGGTTACGGCATCGCCAGGAGGAGGGCCGTACAGACGCCGCCGAAACCGCTGTTGAGGCTGAGTGCGTAGCGGGACTGCGGGGCGCGGCCCGGATCGAGTACGAGGTCGAGGGGGCAGTCCTCGTCCGGTGCGAGGTGGTTGGCGTTGACGGGCAGTTCCCCGTGGCGGAACGCGAGGGCGCAGACGGCCAGTTCGACCAGTCCGGAGGCTTCCAGGCAGTGTCCGTGCAGGGCTTTGGTCGAGCTGACGGGGATCTGTACGCCGTGCGGGGAGAGCGCGCTCACGATGGCGGCGGCCTCGCCCGCGTCGAAGGCGGGGGTGGCGGTCGCATGGGCGTTGATGTAGCCGATCCGGTCGCCGGGGAGCTTGGCGCGGCGCAGTGCGGTGGTGACGGCCGCCGCGGGGCCCCGGCCCTCGGGGTGGGGCCGGCAGACGTGGTGGGCTTCGGCGGCGTTGCCCCAACCGCTCACGACCGCCCACGGCGGTGCGGTGCCGGTGTGTTCGAGGACCACGGCGGCGGCGCCGTCCCCCAGCACCGGGCCCTCGCGGCCGGCGCTGAACGGGCGGCAGACGCCGTCCGGGGCGAGGATGCCCGCGCTGTCGAAGGCGGCGAACATGCTGGCGTCGACGAAGCTGGCGCCGGCGATGACGGCCCGCCGTTCGGCTGTGGTGCCGATGAGGTGGGCCGCCTCGGCGACGGCGGTGTTCGAGGCGGCGCAGGCGGCGGTGTGGACGGTGAGCACCTCGCGCAGGCCGCAGGCGCCGGCCAGCTCGACGGCCAGGGCGGCCGTGTCCGGGCCGGCGTGCAGGGCGAGGACGAGCGGTGTGGCGGCGCGGTCGGCGGCGGACAGTTCGGCCTCGTCGCAGGCTGCGCCGATGAGGTGGGCCAGTTCCGCGTACAGGTCGGGCGTGCCGGGGACGGTGGCGGCGTGGTGGGCACGGTGACGGGTGGTGTCGAAGCGGGTGACCGGGGAGGTGGCAGGTTTCCCGGAGGTCAGGCCCTGCCAGAGGGCGTCCGGGCCGTGGCCGTACGCGGTGAGGACCGACAGGCCGGTGACGCGGGCCATCACGACACCACCGCGTGCCGGGGCTGGAAGGTCACGGGCAGCGCCGTCAGCCCCGCGGTGACGTGCAGATGGGTGATGCCGCCGGTCGAGCCGCGCTGCCAGGGCAGCGTGTCGAGCGGCTGGGCGGCGGCGAGACCGGGCAGGCGGCGCAGCACGGCGCCGAGGGCGGTACGGCACAGCCCGACGGCGAGGCTGCTGCCGAGGCAGAAGTGCGGGCCGTGGGCGAAGACGAGGTCCTGGCCCGCGTCCCGGGTCAGGTCGAGGTGGTTGGGGGCGGTGAACCGCCGTGGGTCGCGGTTGGCGAGGGCGATGTGCACGATCACCGCGTCGCCCGGCTCCAGCTGCGCGTCGTACAGCTCGGTGGGCCGGACGGCGAAGCGCGGCATGGTGGCCGCCAGCGGAGAGGTGTAGCGCAGCAGTTCGTCGAGCCCGTCGACGACCCGGGCGGGCTCGGCGAGGAGGTCGGGGCGGTGCCAGAGCGTGTACAGGCTGGAGGTGAGGAAGTCGGCGACGGGCTCGTAGGCGGAGACGAGGAGCAGGAAGAGGGTGGAGGTCAGCTGGCCCTCGTCGAGGCCGGCGGCATCGGCGTGCGCGATCATCCCGCTGACGGCGTCGGCCCCCGGTCTGCGCCGCCGGAAGTCCACCAGGTCGTGCAGCAGCTCGCTCATGGCTTCCCGGTCCGCGGCGTACCGCACACGGTCCGGTGAGCCGGGGGGATCGAACAGCGGTGACGGACCCCAGCGCCGCAGCTCCAGGGCGCGGCGCACGAAATCGTCCGGATACCCCAGCAGTCCGGTGATCGCCCGGACACCGAAAGGGTGGGCGAACTCGCGGACGAGGTCGGCGCGGCCACGCCCGGCGATCTCGTCGAGCAGGTCCTCCGCCATGCCTTCGGCGCGGTCGACGGCGGCCCGTACGCGCTCGGGGGTGAACGCCGACGCGCCCAGCTCCCGCAGCTGCCGGTGCAGGTCACCGTCGGTGTTGAGCATGCTGCGGACGATGCTCTGGGTGATCTGCGGCCCGGTGAAGCCGAGGTAGCGCGTCCAGCGTTCACCACCCCGGACGGCCGGTTTGACGAAGCCGGTGTCCGTCATCACCCGGCGCGCGGCGTCGTACCCGCTCGCGACCCAGGCGGACGAGCCGTCGGGCAGCTCCGCGCGCCACACCGGGGGCTCGCCGCGGGTGTCGATGCGCTCGGCCTCGGGACTGTGGCGGACCCGCGCGTCCATCAGAAGTGCCGTACCGGGACCAGCGGTCATCGCAGCCTCCCCACTCGCCGAACACATAGCGTCACTAGTAAATTACCATCAGTAATATCATGTCACTACGCGTCTCCTTCGAACGGGTGATGCGGCAGACGGGCCTCACAGGTGAGCGGACAGGGGCGGCACAGTGCACAACGAAGGCATCGGCGCCTGGACCGCGCGGCGGGCGCGGCGGACCCCGCACCGCACGGCGGTGGTCCACGACGACGGGCGGCGCATCAGCTACGCGGGGCTGTACGAACACGCCACCCGCATCGCCCACACCCTCCGGCGCCACGGCGTGCGCAAGGGTGACCGGGTCGGCTTCCTCGGCCCCAACCGGCCCGAATTCCTGGCGTCCCTGTTCGCCGCCGGCCTGCTGGGCGCGGTGTTCGTCCCGTTCAACGTACGGCTCAGCCCGCCGGAACTGGCCTACCAACTGACGGACTGCGGCGCCCGGGTGCTGCTGCGCTCCGGCCGCTCCCCCGGCGCTCCGGCGGGCACCGGCGTACCGGTCGTCGAGGCGGACGCGGCGGGCGGGGCCGGTCCCGTCACACCGGTCGAAGAAGCCGTGGCACCGGACGACCCCTGCGTCATCCTCTACACCTCCGGCACGACCGGCCGCCCCAAGGGCGCCGTGCTCACCCACGCCAACCTCACCTGGAACGCCGTCAACGTCCTGATCGACGAGGACCTGACCGCCGATGAGGCCGCCCTGATCGCCGCGCCGCTCTACCACGCCGCCGCGCTGGGCATGCAGGCTCTGCCGGTGCTGCTGAAGGGCGGCACGTGCGTGCTGCTGGAGGCCTTCGACGCGGGCGCGGCACTCGAAGCCGTCGAACGGTACGGCGTCACGTCCCTCTTCGGCGTCCCCACGATGTTCCACCGGATCGCCGCCCACCCCCGCTGGCGCGCAGCCGACCTCTCCTCCCTTCGCACGCTCGTGTGCGGCGGAGCCCCGGTCCCCGACACACTGATCGACACGTACGCACGCCGTGGGCTCGCCCTGCGCCAGGGGTACGGCATGACGGAAGCGGCGCCGGGCGTCCTGCTGACGCACGATCAGCCCACCGGCGCCGGGCCGGGCCGGGCCGGGGTACCCCACTTCTTCACCGACGTCCGCGTGGCGCCCCCCGAATCCGGCTCCTCCCCCACCCCCCTCGGCGAGACCGGCGAACTCCTCGTACGCGGACCCAATGTCATGACCGGCTACTGGAACCGGCCACGCGACAGCGAAGCAGCCTTCACGGACGGCTGGCTGCGCACCGGCGACGCGGCCCGGACGGACAGCGACGGCGGAGTGACCATCGTCGACCGCCTCAAAGAGGTGTTCATCTCAGGCGGCGAGAACATCTACCCGGCCGAGGTCGAACACGCCCTGCTGACCCATCCCGGCGTGGCCGAGTGCGCGGTGATCCCGGTCCCCGACGCCGAATGGGGCGAGGTCGGCCGCGCGGTCCTGGTGGCGGCTCCGAACGTCAGTCTCGACGCGTCCGAGGTCCTCTCCTCCCTCTCCGGCCGGCTGGCCCGCTACAAGATCCCGCACTCCGCCGTGATCGCACCGGACCTCCCCCGCTCCAGCACCGGCAAGACCGCCCGCCGCCACATCAAAGACCGCTACGGCTCCCCCTGACCCCCGCCCTCCCTCCTGCACCTCACCGATGCCCCAGCACATTCACCACCCGCCCATTGGGATCCCGCACGAAGAACCGCCGCACCCCCCACTCCTCGTCCCGCAACTCCCGCACCACAGGCGCCCCACTGGCCAGTACGGCGGCATACACCGCGTCCACGTCATCCACCTCGACACTCATGTCGGGCGGCGTATCGGGCGCGGAGCGGTCCTCCGTCATCAAGATCACCTGCGCGGCGGGATTGTCCGGGGCGGCGAGCGTCATGACCCATCCCAGGTTCATGACCTCCTCCAGCCCGAGAAGTCCGTAGAACTCCCGGCTCTCGTCCATGGCCTGCGAACGGATGTCGGGCACAACCCGGCGGACGGACATCGGCGGCCTCTCTTCGAACACCACACGGCGACGCGTGCGGTCCGCACGCGGCAGCCCGGAACCGGTGTCGGGCCGCGCTCCGAACTGCCCCGACTGTCGCAGCAGCCACTGACAACGGCCCGTACGCGACCGCGTCACGTCAGGAGGAAGCGCCAGCGCTCGGCCGACTCCCCCATGTCCAGGATGACCCGCTCCAGAAACGTCCCCGCCCTGGAAAGCCGTTGCCCCACGGGGCTGTCGAGCCCGAAGGTCTCCGCCGCCGCCATCGCGGCCCGCGTCGACTCAAGCGTCTGCCGCGCACTGATCATGATCGTGTGGTACCAGGCCTCGTCGTCGATCACGTAGCTGTCGCGACGCCGCTGCGGATCGCGCTCGCGCCGGACATAACCGTGCCGGACCAGGAAGTTCACGGCCACGGACACGGAGGCCGGGCTGACGCCGAGTCGGCGGGTCAGCTCGGCCGCGGTCCGCCTGCCGTCCTCGGACAGCAGCAGATCGACGTGCACGCGCGCCGTGATCCTCGGCATCCCCGCCCTGACCGCGAGCTCGACCGCCTCTTCCTCCACCGAGCCGCCCGCCGCTCCGGCCGAGCGCGGCGGCGCCGGCGTGCCGCGCCGCGCCCGCCGGGCCGTCTCCCGGTGCGCCTGTTGGGGCCGGTAGCCGCCGGGGCCGCCGTTGCGTCCGACTTCCCGGCTGATCGTCGAAGTCGGCCGGTCGAGGCGCCTGGCGATCTCGGCGTAGGGGAGCCCGTCGCCGAGTCCGGCCGCGATGCGCTGGCGCTCCTGTTGGGTCAATCGTCCTCCTGGCATGGCGGCAGTATTGCCTTCACCGCCCTTCATTGCAACGGGCCGTTGCATTCGAGATCAGCGTCATTGCATCAATATCCCGTTCTCCACCAGCAGTTACGGCGCTCGAATGATTGACGTCGAACTGAATGCAACGTAGCTTTCGAGCTGCGTCAAAACACGTTCTATCGCGAAATGAGGAACAGGCATGAGTGAATCCCTCCGCACCGTCACCACGCTGCCGACGACACGTGCGTCCGGCTGCCCCTTCGACCCGCCGGCCGAGCTGATCGACGCCCGCCGGCACAGCCCCATCAGCCCCTACACCTTCCCCAGCGGCAAAGCCGGCTGGCTGATCACCGGATTCGACCTGGCCCGCGCGGTCCTGGCCGACCCACGATTCAGCTCACGCAAGGAGCTGATGCGCCACCACCCGACCATCGACTACGGCGACATCGAGGTGCCCCCGGCGCCGCCCGGCGAGTTCCTCCTCATGGACGATCCGGAACACCGGCGCTACCGCAAGCCGCTGGCGGGCAAGTTCACCGTGCGGCGGATGCGCCTGCTCACCGAGCGCGTCGAGCAGGTCACCGCCGACTGCCTGGACGCCATGGAGAAGACCGGACCGCCGGTGGATCTGGTGGCCGCGTTCGCCAGGCCCATCCCCGCCATCATGATCTGCGAGCTGCTGGGAGTGCCGTACGAGGACCGGGGCTCCTTCCAGGAGCAGGTCGAGTCGTTCATGAGCGGGGAGACGACCGACGAGGAGCTGATAGCGGCCTACACCGCGGTCCAGAACTACCTCGCGGAGCTGGTGGCCGCCAAGCGCGCGCACCCCACCGACGACGTGCTCAGTGAACTCGCCGACAGCGACCTGACCGACGAGGAGCTGCGCGGGATCAGCCTGATCCTGCTGGCGGCCGGGCTCGACACCACCGCGAACATGCTGGCACTGGGCACCTTCGCGCTGCTGCAGAACCCGGCACAGCTGGCGGCGCTGCGCGCCGAACCCGAGCTCGCCGACCGGGCCGTGGAGGAACTGCTGCGGTACCTGAGCGTCGCCAAGACGTTCTTGAGGGTGTCGCTGGAAGACGTCGAACTCGGCGGCCAGACCATCGAGGCCGGCTCGCCGGTGATCCTGTCGATCAACACCGCGAACCGCGACCCCGAGCGCTTCCCCGAGTCCCACCTGCTCGACCTCGGACGGCAGGACGGCGGGCACCTGGCCTTCGGCCACGGCATCCACCAGTGCCTGGGGCAGCAGCTGGCGCGCGTCGAGATGGGGGTCGCGTTCCCCGCGCTGGTCAACCGCTTCCCCACGCTGCGCCTGGCCGTACCGGCCGAAGAGGTCGCGCTGCGCCCGGAGACGGCGGACATCTACGGGGTGAAGCGCCTCCCGGTCTCCTGGGACGTGTGACCGCGAGCCGTGAGGGGGCGCTTCCGCCCGCTCAGCCGCCCGCCCCGGAGGAGCCCAGCTCCCCCCATCCCACGGTCCGGTCGCACCACCGCTCCAGCAGCACCCGGTCGTGCCCGACCGCCAGCAGCCCGGCCCCCGATGCGCGTCGGTACTCCTCGACGACCGCCACCAGGGCGGCCGTCGTCGAGGCGTCGAGCATGGCGGTCATCTCGTCGCAGATCAGCCAGCGAGGGCGGAGGACCAGGGCACGGGCCAGGCAGGCGCGCTGGAGCTGGCCGTCGCTGACCTCGTGGGGGCGGCGGGCGAGGAGGTCGGCGCCCAGGCCGACGACGGGGGCCAGGGCGGCCAGGCGGTCCACGGCCTCGGCGCGGCGGCCGGTGGCCCGTAGAGGCTCGGTGATCAGGTCGGCGAGGCGCAGGCGGGGGTCGGCGGACAGGCGGGGCTGCTGGAAGACGACGCCGTACGCGGTGCGCTGGGCGCGGGTGGCCCGGTGGCGGTAGCCGCTGACGGGGTGGCCGTCGAGGACGACGGTGCCGGAGTCGGGGCGGTGCAGGAGGGCGGCGACCCGGGCCAGTGTCGACTTGCCGCAGCCGCTGGGGCCGAGCAGGCCGACGGCCTCGCCGGGCTCGATGCGCAGCGACACATCGCGTACGACGGGCCGGCTGCGGTCGTATCCCGCGGTGATCGAGTGGAGTTCAAGCACCGGCTGCTCCTCCCCTTGGTGCGGCGGCTGCCGGCTCCCTCAGCGGGTGGTGGCAGGCGGTGCCGTCCGTCAGCGCGGGCACGCCGGCCGTGCAGCGGTCCGTCTTGCGGACGCAGCGGGCGGCGAAGGCGCAGCCGGGCGGGAGGGCGCCCAGTTCCGGCGGCATGCCGGGGACGGGGGTGAAGGCGCGGTCCGGGAGGGCGTCGAGGAGTCCGCGGGCGTACGGGTGGCGGGGGCCCGGGGTGCCGAAGAAGTCCGGGGCATCGGCGAGTTCGACGATCCGGCCGGCGTACATGACGGCCACCCGGTCGGCGATCCGCTCGGCCGCCGCCAGATCGTGAGTGATCATGAGGAGGGCCCGTCCGGCGCCTCCGGCGTCGTCCGGTGCGTCGATGTGGCGGCGCAGTTCGTCGACCGTACGGTCCACCAGGTCGCGGTCCAGGCCGGTCGTCGGTTCGTCGGCGAGGAGCAGCGGGGCGTCGCCGACCAGCGCGAGGGCGGTGGCGGCGCGCTGCGCGAGGCCGCCGGAGAGTTCGTGCGGGTGGCGGTCGAGGTGCCCGGCGGGGAAGGCGGTGCGGTCGGCGGCCCGCTCGGCGGCGGCCCGCAGCGCGTGCCTGGGCGTGTCCGTGAGTTCCCGGACGGTCTCTTCGAGCTGGGCCCGTACGGTGCGTACGGGGGTGAGGTGGGCGGCGGGGCTCTGGGGCACCAGGCCGATGCGGCGGCCGCGTACCGAGCGGGAGAGTTCGCGTTCGGAGGCGGTGAGCAGTTCCACGCCGTCCAGGTGTGCGGCGCCGGCGGTCTCGGCGTTGCCCGGGAGCAGGCCGAGCAGGGCCGAGGCCAGGACGGACTTGCCGCAGCCGCTCTCGCCGACCAGCGCGAGGCACTGGCCGGGCGCGAGGTCGAAGGAGGCGTCGGTGACGGCGGCGATGTGCCGTCCGCCGCGCATCCGGAAGCGTACGGAGAGGTCGCGTACGGACAGGACGGGCGGGGGCGGCGACGTGGGCACCGGGTTCACAGCATCAGCTCCGATCGGCGGCGCGGGTTGATCCGTTCGCGCCAGGCGCCGGCCAGGCCCGCGATGGCGAGCGTGGGGACGATGATGAACAGGCCGGGGAAGAGGGTCGGCCACCAGTCGCCCGCGAGCAGCGAACTGCGCGCGCTGTTGACCATATTGCCGAGGCTCGCCTCGTGGGCGGGCAGTCCGAGCCCCAGGAAGGACAGCGCGGACTCGTGCCAGATGGCGTGCGGGACCATCAGGACGGCGGCGAGTCCGGCCTGCGGCAGGACGCCCGGCAGCAGGTGGCGGACGGCGATCCGCCACCGCGAGGCGCCGCCGGAGACGGCTGCGTCGATGTACGGGCGGGAGCGCAGGGAAAGCACCTCGGCCCGGACGATGCGTGCGGTCGAGAGCCAGTGGGTCAGCGCCACCGAGATGATCACGGGCCAGGCGCCGGGCCGGAACATGGCCACGATGAAGATGCCGAGCAGCAGGTGCGGCACGGCGGAGAACAGGTCCACGACGCGCATCACAGCGCGGTCCGCCCAGCCGCCGAGCGCCCCGGCCAGCGCGCCGACCGCGGTGCCGATGACGGTGGCGGCGAGCGCCGCGACCACACCGACGAGCAGCGAGACGCGCAGCCCGTAAACGCAGCGGAGCAGCAGGTCGCGGCCCACCTCGTCGGTGCCGAAGGGGTGGGCGGGGGACGGCGCCCGGAGTTTGGCGGCGAGGTCGACGGCCTGCCGGTCCAGGGGGACCAGCAGCGGTACGACGAGCACGGCCAGGACGATGGCCGCCACCAGCACGGCGGAGACGCGGACGCGCAGGGTGCGGGTGCCGCGCCCGCCGCGCCGCGCGTCGCGCCGGTGCCAGTGGACGGCGGCGGACGTACCGGCCGCCGTCTCCCTGGGTGTCTGCACCGTCTCAGCTGTCTCAGCCATCGAATCCCACCCTCGGATCGGCGAGTCCGTACAACAGGTCGGAGAGCAGGTTGCCGATCAGCACGGCGATCGTGGCGAGCACCGTCAGGGCGGCCAGCAGCGGGAAGTCCACGCTCGTCGCCGCGTCGACGGTGGCGGCGGCGATGCCCGGCCAGCTGAAGACGGACTCCACCAGCAGCGCGCCGGTGATCAGTTCCGGTACCCGCGAGCCGATCAGGGTGAGGACCGGGAGCAGCCCGGAGCGCAGGGCGTGCTGGAACAGGACGGTGCGCTCGCTCAGGCCGCGGGCCCGCGCGCCGCGCACCGGGTCCTCCTCCAGGGCATCGCCGACGCCCTGCCGTACGTACAGCACGAACCAGGGGAGTTGGGACACGGCGAGCACGAGTGCCGGGAGGATGACGTGGCGCGCGATCTGGCCGGCCGTGGCGACCTCGCTGCCGGTGTCGGTCAGTCCGCCGGCCGGCAGCACGCCGAGCTTGAGCGCGAACAGCCAGACGGCCAGCAGTCCGAGCCAGAACGGCGGGGCGGCCTCCAGGGTGTACGCGGCGGAGGTGATGGCGTGGTCGGCCATCGAGCCCGGCCGCCGGGCCGCGAGCACCCCCAGCAGCGTGCCCGCCAGGATCGCGAACACGAACGCCAGGGCGCACAGCAGCACCGACCAGCCGATGCGTTCGCCGATGACCTGCGAGACGGGTGCGCGCAGTGTCGCGGAGTCGCCCAGGTCGCCGGTGAGCGCGCCGGTCAGCCAGTGCCACCAGCGGCCGAGCAGCGGCTGGTCGACGCCGAGGTTGTGCCGGATCTGGTCCAGGTTCTCCTGGGAGGCGGTGAGCCCGGCGGTGCCCGCGTACGCCCTGACGGGGTCGAAGGGCGCGGCGGCCGCGACGGCGAACACGCCGAGGGTGACGGCGAGGAGGACCGGCACGGCGTACAGGGCCCGCCGTCCCGTCATCCGCGCCATCGGCCCCCAGGGCAGCTGTGCGAGGCGGCTCACTTGGCGGGCTGCCAGTCCTCTGCGTTCCACCACGGGCCGGAGGCCAGGCCGTGGTCGTGCGGCTCGACCTGGGTGGTGAGGTCCTTCCACCGGTCCTTGACCACGTAGAGGTGGTCGATGTGGGTGAGGAAGATGTACGCCGGGTCGTCGGCGAGTTCACGCTGCACGGTGTCGTAACCGGCCTTGCGCGCGGCCTTGTCGTCGGTGCGGCGGGCGTCCACCAGTGCCTTGTCGACCTTGGGGTTGTCGTAGCGCGACATGTTGTTGAAGCCGTCGCCGGCCAGTGAGGAGTGCAGCAGCAGGTACTGGTCGAAGTCCGGGTCGGCGGGGCTGCCGCCGCCGGCGAGCACCGCGTCGGTCTTCATGTTCGGCATGATGCTTTCCCAGGGGCCGGACTCGACCTTCACCTCGATGCCGGCCTTCTTGGCGTCGGAGGCGAAGGCGAGCGCATGCTCCTGGCGGAGCTTGTCGCCGGCCAGGTACCAGAGCTTGAAGGAGGCGGGCTGTCCGTCCTTCTCGCGGATGCCGCTCTCGCCCTTCCGCCAGCCGGCGTCGTCGAGGATCCGCTCGGCCTTCTTGAGGTCGTGGGTGCGCTCGGTGCCCTTGGCGAACCAGGGGCTGTCGGTCGGCACGGGCCCATAGGCGGGCTTGCCGGCGCCGTCGAGGATGCCGTCGACCATGGCCTTGCGGTCCACGGCGACGTCCAGGGCCCGGCGGACGGCCTGGTCGCCGGTGACCTTGTTGGCGGTGGGCAGGGTGACGGTGCGGTAGTCGAACGTCTTGGCCGCCAGGGACTGCTTGTCCTGGTCGGACTTGAAGGTGGCGGCGAGGTTCGGCGGCAGGATCGCGCCGTCGAGGTCGCCGGAGCGCAGCCGGGTGGCGCGTACGTCGTCGTCCTTGATGATCGCCATGGTGAAGTTCTTCACCTTGGGCGCGCCGCCCCAGTAGTGCGGGTTGGCCTTGAAGGAGAGCTTCTCGCCCTTGGACCACTTGGTGAGGATGTACGGCCCGGTGCCGATCGGCTTGGTGGTGAAGGAGCCGTTGTTGACGTCCTGCTCGCCCGCGACGTGCTTCGGGGCGATCGGCAGGACGGTGCGCTCGGCGAACGGCGCGTAGGGGTATTTGAGGTGGAAGACGACGGTATGGGCGTCCTTCTTCTCGACCTTCTCCAGGGCGTCCAGTTCGGCCTTGGAGGCGTTGTTGGTCTTCTCGTCGAGGATGGTCTCGTAGGTGAAGACCACGTCGTCGGCGGTGAAGGGCTTGCCGTCGCTGAAGGTCACACCGTCGCGCAGCGGGTATGTCCAGGTCTTGCCGTCGTCGGAGACCTCGGGCAGCTTCGCGGCGAGCGCGGGCTGGAGCTTCATGTCCGCGTCGTGGGTGAGCAGCCCGTCGAAGATCTTGGAGTTGCCGTCCTTGCCGTAGCCCAGCAGCGGGCTGAGGGTCTCCGGCTCGTAGGCGATGCCGACCACGGCGGAGTCCTCGGCGCCGACCGCGCCGCCCTTGCCGTCGGTGGGCGTCGAGCAGGCGGCCGCCGTGAGCGCCACCGTTCCCGCCAGCGCCGCGGCGGCCACTGACCGTATCGACCGGGCCGTCATGGCCACTCCCCTGCTGAAGATCGTCTGTTGTTGCAAAGCGCAGGCAATTAAACAGCATGTAAGAAACGGAATCTCCGCCGCCCCCGCTCGCGAGGCCCGCCATCATGGGCGGATGCCTGCCGCCCCGCTCCCCGGCCTGACTGCCGACCCGCTCCCCCACCTGCCCGCCGCCCTGCGGGACGTTCCGTATGCCGGCGCCCGGCACCCCGGTGCCGGGCCGCTGCCGGGCCGCCATCCGTACGACGTGACGGCCGGGGCGAACTGCCAGCTCTACGCGTACGCCGTGCTGCGCCACTTCGGACGCGAGGTGCCGCCGCTGCGGTCGGCCGAACTGTGGGCGGACACCGCGGCGACCGTACGGGCCGAGCCGCCTGAACCGCTCGACCTGGTGCTCTTCGACGCCGGGGAGGTGCCGGGGCGCCCCGCGGGGTACGGCGCGCACATCGGCCTGCACCTGGGCCCCGACCAGGTGCTGCACCTGTGCAAGGAGGCCGGACGGCCCGCTGTGTGGACGTACGCGGACTTCGCGGAACGAGCGCGGTACACGCGGTTCCTGGGGGCGAAGCGGGTGCGGGGAGCGGCTGTCAGCCCGTAGCCGCGTCCCACCCCGGCGCCGTCACCAGTCCCCGCCGCCGAAGCCCCCGCCGCTGTCTCCGCCGAAGCCGCCGGAGAAGTCGTCCGGATTGAAGTCCGCCCCGGAGACGTCGCCGCCCTCCGCGCCCTGCTGGCCGCCGAAGTCGGAGGCGTAGGCGGACGGGCCCATCAGGACGCTGCCGAGCATGGTGCCCATGAGGAGACCGGGCAGCATGCCGCCGCCGAAGTAGCCGCCCGCCCAGGGGCCGTAGGCCGGGCCCGCGTCCCAGTACGGACGCTGCCCGTGCTCGGTCTGCACCGTGCGGGTCATCGGCTCCTGCCCCTCCTCCAGGCGCGTACGGTCGGCGGCACAGACCGGGACCGTACGCGGCGCCGCGCCGTCCGGCGCCCACTCCACGTCCGCGACGGACGGGCCGTGCCGCGGGTCGAAGAAGCACGGCACCCGGCGTTCGGGCAGCGGCTTGCCTTCGCGCCGTGCGGCCAGCGTGGCCAGCGCGAACCGGCCGTCCTCCAGGTCCTTGGTGACCTGCTCGACGTCGCCGGGGCGCTCGGCGCGGGCCATCGCCGTCTTGGCGTTCTCGTACGCGTCCAGCGCGTGGCTGTAATCGGCGCGCATCGCGTCGTCGGCGCCGGGCTCGCCGGGGGTGAAGTCGAGCCGGTCCAGTTCCTCGCCGAAGGCGGTGATGTCCTCGTCCACCACGACGCGCAGCTGTTCCAGAGCGGCCCGCTCCTCCTCGGCCCGCTTCTTCTTGCCGCGGCGGTGCAGCGCGAACGCGCCACCGCCGCCGACCACCACCAACGCGCCCAGACCGACGAGCGCGCCGGTGCTCATCCCGGCACCGTCACCGCCCCAGGAGGCCGGCTCGTGGCCGGACGCCTGCTGGGTCGCGGTGTCCACGAAGCTGTCGAGGCGGTCCTTGGTGGTGCTGTAGTCGGAGCGCTGGACCGCGCCGACGAGGTTGCGTACGGAGTTGCGCGACATCACGCGGCCGTCGGCGGCGGCGTTGAAGCGGTCGCCGAGCTGGACGGCGTAGACACCGCTGACGCCGGTCTTGGTGCGCAGGTCCCGGAGAAGGGTGCCGGGCCGGTACTCGGCGGCTTCGGGCAGCACCGCGACGAAGACCGGCTTCCCGGAGTCCTTGATCTTCTTGGCGAGGGCGCCCGCGTCGGCGGACGACAGCATGTTGGACGCCCGCGGATCCACGTACACCGGCCCCTTCTTCAGGGCGTCCGCCGCCTCGTCGAGCCCGCCCGCGGCCCGCGCGCCGGGCGCCACGGCGGTGAGCACCGCCAAGAGGACGGCGGCCAGCAGGAGCACCGGACCGGCCTGGGGGCGCTGGAGGAGCACCGTCCCGGAGGCCGCGGGGCGACGGGTTGCGATCTTCATGGGTACGACGCTACCCGAACTGCACTTTTTAGACATCACGCTTGCGTAACGGGCGGAGCCGTGCTGCTCCTGTCCGAGCACCGGGTGCCGCCTTCGCGCGGACACAGTGTCGTACAGCCGCGGCGCCCCGGCCGCTCAAGGGCCCCCGTTGAGGTGGCCGTCGCCCGGGCGCCGGTGATGATCTCACCGCGCGGGGAAGCTTCGCCCGACCGCCCCCGAGAAAACGGAGGTCATCATGCGTACGGCGAAGGCCAAGGGCATGGCCGTCGGAGCCGCCACCACCGCCGTTGCGGCCGCCCTCGCGGTCGGACCGGCCGCCGCCCCGTCAGCCGCCGACCCGGCCGTCAAGGTCACCACACCGGCCGCCGGCTCCAGTGCGAAGGTGGCGGGCAGCCTCCTCGTCCAGTGGTCGAACACGACCGGGAAGGAGGTGGACGTCTGGCTGAGCGCCCGCACGCCGTCCGGCGGGCACGACCGGCTGTCGCTGGTCGCACCCAAGGCGGGCAGCAAGAAGGCCGGCGAGGCCCTGGCCACCCTGCCCACCGTGCCGCCGGGTACGTCCTACACGGTCGAGGTGACGACCCAGGACGGCGAGAAGAGCGACGTCAGCGGGCCACTGAGCCTCATCGGGTAGCGACGCCCCCGTACGGACCGCTAAGGAACCGGCCGTACGGGGGCGGGAGTTCGACCGCGCCGGGAGCGGCTACGGAGCCTGGAGGTCCACCAGCCCGGCGAGCGCCTCGCGGTGCCGGCCCGGCGTGCCCAGGGCGATCTCGTCGGCCTTCGCGCGCTTGAGGAAGAGGTGCGCGGGATGCTCCCAGGTCATGCCGATGCCGCCGTGCAGCTGGATGCACTCCTCGGCCGCGCGTACCGCGACGGGCGCGCAGTAGGCCTGCGCGACCGCCACCGCCACCCGCGCGTCCGGGCTGCCGGTGGCCAGCGCGTCGGCGGCGTTGCGGGCCGCCGCGCGGGCCGAGGCGACCTCCAGCCAGAGCGCGGCCATCCGGTGCTTGAGCGCCTGGAACGAGCCGACGGGACGGCCGAACTGGGTGCGCTGCGCGGTGTGCCGCACGGTTTCGGCCAGGCACCATTCCGCGATGCCGAGCTGTTCGGAGGCGAGCAGTCCCGCGCCGGCCAGCAGCGCGCCGGCCACCGCCGCGCGGGCCGTGTCCTGTCCGGCCAGCAGCCGTCCGGCGGCGCGGTCCAGGGTGATCCGGGCCGGGACGCGGGTCAGGTCGAGCGGGGTGCCGGGCTCGGTCCGTACCCCGTCGGCCGTCGCGTCCACGGCGTACAGCGCGTATCCGTACGGGCCGTCGGCCGGTACGAGCAGCACGTCCGCGGCGGCGGCGTCCGCGACGCCGGTCACCACGCCGCTCAGCGCGCCGTCCGCGTCGGCCCGTACGGTCGCTTCCGGCAGCGTGCCCGGAGCCGTCGGCAGGGGCACGGCGAGCACGCCGACGCTCCGCCCTTCGGCGAGCGCGGCGAGCGGCCCGGCCACTTCGGGACGGTCCGTCTCACCGCCGAGCAGTGCCGTCACGGCCAGCACCGCGCTGGTCAGGTACGGCACGGGCGCCACCGAGCGGCCCAGTTCCTCCAGGACGACGGCGGCCTCGCGGGCGCTCGCGCCCTGCCCGCCGAGCTTCTCCGGGACCAGCAGTCCGGCCGTGCCCATGTCCGCGGCCAGCGCGCGCCACAGCCCGGTGTCGTGGGTGCGGCCGCTCTCCAGGTCCGCGAGGGCGGCGGCCGGGCCACCGCGGTCGGTGAGCAGTGAGCGGACGGCGGCCCGCAGGTCGTCCTCCGGCTCCGAGTAGAGGAGGTCGGGGGCGGCGTCGGGCTGCGTGGGGGCCGGTGCGGTGGAGGCCGGTTCGGTGGGGGCCGGGGCCCCGCTCGGAGCGGTCATCGGGGGAGATCCTTCCACGCGACGTCCTTGTCGGTGCGCGGCTCGGGCGGCAGCCCCAGGACGCGTTCGGCGACGATGTTCAGCAGCACCTCGGAGGTGCCGCCCTCGATGGAGTTGCCCTTGGCGCGCAGGTAGCGGTATCCGGCCTGGCGTCCGGTGAAGTCCACGCCCTCGGGGCGGCGCAGCGTCCAGTCGTCGTACGCCAGCCCGTCCTCGGCCAGGAACTCCACCTCCCAGCCGCTGATCTGCTGCGCCAGCCGGGCGAACGCCAGCTTCATGCCGCTGCCTTCCGGCCCCGGCTGTCCCTTCGCGAGCTGCTGGCGCAGCCGCTCGCCCGTCAGGCGGGCCACCTCGGCGTCCACCCACAGGCCGAGCAGCCGCTGGTGGAGGTCGTGGGTACGCGCTTCGGGGCGCTCGCGCCAGGCCTGGGCGGCGACGCCGATCATGCCGCCCTCGCGCGGCAGGCGGGCGCCGCCGATCGCCACCCGTTCGTTCATCAGCGTGGTCTGGGCGACCTTCCAGCCCTCCCCCACCTCGCCGAGGCGGTGCGCGTCGGGAATCCGTACGCCCGTCAGGAAGACCTCGTTGAACTCGGCCTCGCCGGTGATCTGCCGCAGCGGCCGTACGTCGACGCCGGGGTCGGTCATGTCGCACACGAAGTAGGTGATGCCGCGGTGCTTGGGCAGCTCCGGGTCCGTACGGGCGATGAGGATCGCCCAGCGGGCCTGGTGGGCGCTGGATGTCCAGACCTTCTGGCCGTCCACGGTCCAGTGGTCGCCGTCCCGTACGGCACGGGTGGCGAGCGCGGCCAGGTCCGATCCGGCGCCGGGCTCGCTGAACAGCTGGCACCACACTTCTTCGCCGGTCCACAGCGGACGCAGGAAGCGCTTCTTCTGCTCGTCCGTGCCGAAGCGGAGGATGGTGGGGGCGGCCATGCCCAGGCCGATGCCGATCCGGCGCGGGTCGTTGTCCGGCGCGCCCGCCGCCGCCAACTCGGCGTCCACCACGGCCTGGAGCGCGCGCGGCGCGTCGAGTCCGCCGAGGCCCCGGGGGAAATGCACCCAGGCCAGCCCGGCGTCGAAGCGGGCCCGCAGGAAGTCGAGCGGATCGGTGTCGGCAGGGGGGTACGCGGCGAGCAGGCCGGCGGTGCGGCGGCGCAGCCCTTCGGCGTCGAGGCTCCCGGCTTCCGTGGTCGTCTCGGTCATGACGCGTCCTCCGTGCCGGGTACCACGACGAGGCGGCCGGTGGTGGTGCCGTCGAAGACCCGCTGTACCGCTTCGGCCGCGCCGGACAGCGGCGCCCGGCCGCCGATGAGCGGCCTGATGACGCCCTGTGCGGCCAGCTTGGTCAGTTCCTCGTGGCAGGCGTCGACCGCGGCCGGGTCCTTGGTGTTGTACAGGCCCCAGTGCAGGCCGAGGATCGTGTAGTTCTTCACGAGGGCGTGGTTGAGGCCGGGGGTGGGTACGGCGCCGCTGGCGAAGCCGACGACCACGATCCGGCCCTCGAAGGCGACGCCCTTGACCGATTTGGCGTACGCGTCGCCGCCCACCGGGTCGTAGACCACGTCCGCGCCCCGGCCGCCGGTCGCCTCCTTGACGGCGGCCACGAGGTCGTCGGTACGCCGGTCCAGCACCAGGTCGCAGCCGAGTTCGCGGGCGACGGCCGCCTTGCCGGAGCCGCCCACCACCCCGATGACCCGCGCCCCCGCTGCCTTGCCGAGCTGTACGGCGGCGCTGCCGACGCCACCCGCCGCGGCGTGCACGAGCAGCGTCTCTCCGGGCTGGAGGCGGGCCCGGCGGTGCAGGCCGAACCAGCCGGTCTGGTAGCCGATGTGCAGCGCGGCGGCCTCCGCGTCGTCCAGGGCGTCCGGGGCGGGACGGACCGCCGCCGCGTCCACCACCACCAGGTCGGCGAAGCCGCCGTCCGGCAGCGGGGGCTGGGCCAGGACCCGGGTGCCCACCTCGGCGGACGCGCCCTCGCCCGCGGCGAGCACCTCGCCGCAGATCTCCACGCCCGGTGTGAAGGGGAACGGCGGGCGCACCTGGTACTGGCCGCGGCACAGCAGCGCGTCGGGGAAGTTGACGTTGGCCGCCCGCACCCGGAGCAGCAGCTGCCCCGGTCCGGGCTGCGGATCCGGCACTTCTTCCAGCCGCATCACCTCGCGAGGCTCGCCGTTCTCGTGTACGCGCCATGCCTTCACTGGTGCCTCCACAGACCTCGGGTACGCGGGGAGCGCGGGATGCCGGACCCCGCGACCCTCGGCATACTAAGCGGTCGGTATCCCGGAGGGAACAGCCGATCGCCCGGAGCCGGACACCGGCATCCCGCAGCCCGGTACGGGCGTCCCCTCGGCCCGGCACCGGCCTCGCCCGGAACCTGGTACTGCCAGGGTCAGGCACGACGCGCCCCGGTGGACGACACTGACCGGTATGGACACACCCGCCGAGCTGGGCAACTTCCTCAAGACCCGCCGCGCCCGCCTCCAGCCGGAGGACGTCGGCCTGGTCTCCTACGGCGCGCGGCGCCGCGTACCGGGCCTGCGCCGCGAGGAGCTGGCACAACTGGCGGGCGTCAGTGTCGCGTACTACACGCGGCTCGAACAGGGCCAGAGCCACAACGCCTCGGACGGCGTCCTCGACGCACTCGCCCGCGCCCTGCGGCTGACCGCCGACGAACGCGCCCACCTGCGCGACCTCGCCCGCCCGGCCCGGGCCCGGCGCCGTCCCGCCGTACGGCCCGAGCGGGCCCGCACCGGCACGCTCCAACTGCTCGCCGCCCTCGGCGAGGTGCCCGCCCTGGCGCTCGGCCGCCGCTTCGAGGTGCTGGCGTGGAACCGGCCGGGGCACGCGCTGGTGGCCGGACACCTGGACTCCGACAGCCCCGGACGGCCGCTGGACCGCCCCAACACCCAGCGGCTGCTGTTCCTCGACCCGCACACCCGCGAGCTGTACCCGGACCGCGAGACGGAGACCCGGCGGGCCGTCGCCGCGCTGCGCATGGCGGCCGGGGCACACCCGGACGACCAGCAGCTGGCCGAGCTGATCGGCGAGCTGTCCATGAAGAGCACCGAGTTCAGCACCCTGTGGTCGCGGCACGCGGTCAGCAACTGCAGCTTCGGCGTCAAGAGCTTCCACCACCCGCTGGTGGGCGCCATGGAGCTGGACTTCGAGATGCTGCAGACGCCGGACGGTTCCGGGCAGAGCCTGCTGATGTTCACCGCGCGGGCCGGGTCGCCATCCGAGGCGGCGCTGCGGCTACTCTCCGCGCAGCACCTGCCAGAACCGCGGGTCCTCGAAACCGAGCGCCCATAGTCCGGCGTTCCGTACGCCGTACTTCCTCAGCAGCGGCAGGTGCGCGGCGACACCGCGCGCGTCCTGGTACCAGACGTGGTGCACGGCCCGGCCCACCCGGTACGTGAAGTGCGGTGTGCCGGACTTCGCGTCGAAGCGGTAGGCGGCGCCCTTGCGGCGGCGCAGCGCCTCCGCCTCCTTCCAGGTCAGGTGCTTGGCGCGGCCCTTGACGCCCTGGGTCCAGTCCCAGCCGTACCCGGGGAAGGCCACTTCGAGCTTGTCGCGCGGCACGGTGCGGGTGGCGTACCGCAGGAACTCCTCGTACCAGGCGAGCGAGGACAGCGGCCCCGGCGAGCCCTCGGCCCAGTGCAGGTCGTAGCCCATGATCCGGACGCGGTCGGCGGCCTTGCCGAGGCGCGCGTAGTCGTAGGCCTTCCCGGAGGTGCCGGTGCGGGCCATGACCGTGATGACGCAGCTCTTGCCCTTGGCGTGCAGCTTGGCGCACAACTCGTCGGCGAACAGCGCGTAACCGGTGCGTACACGCTCCCGTGTCCGGGCGGTTCCGGTGGTCGCCATCGTCTCGTAGTCCAGGTCGACGCCGTCGTACGCCCGCGAGGCCACCAGCCGCAGCAGCGCCGCGACGTGCGCGCCGCGGCGGGTCCGGTCGTGCAGCAGGGCGGCCATCGCGGAGGCGTCCATGGACTCGTTGACGGTGGGCACGACCTTGATGCCGGCCTGGCGCAGGCCCGCGATGACCCGCTTGTCCCCCGCGCCGTGCTGGCTCTTGATGGTGGTGGCGGAGGTGGCGCGGTACCAGAACGGGCTGACGGTGTGCAGTTGCGCGGCGTGCTGGAGGGCGTTGCGGTAGGCGCCCTGGGTGTCGCCCCAGTAGGGCAGCCAGGCGGAGACCGTACGGCCGGACTCCGCGGCGGCGGGAGCCTTGGCGCCCGTACGGTCCTGGGCCGCGGCGCCGGGGGTGAGGGCAGCGGCGATCCCGGCCGCCGACAGCAGGAAGACGAGCCCGAGCCGCGCCCGGGGAGCCGATGCTTGGTCCATGCCCCGAGCCTGTCCCGGGTGCGGTCCAGCTGCCGCGCCGGTTGCGCCGAACGGCCGTGCTCTCCCCTGTACTCCGAACGGTCAGAAACGGGGGTCGCCGGAAGCCTCGGCCGCCCGGCCGCCCGCCCCGAGCAGGCCCGTCGCCGTGAGGTCGGCGCGGCCCGCGAGGCGCAGGAACGCGCGGCGGGAACCCTCGGTCACGATCCCCGGCAGAACGGCCCGCACCGCCTGGCCCGCGCGCAGCCACGGCTGCGCGTAGACCGTCGCGGCCCGCCGTTCGATGCCGCGGACCATTCGGTCGGCCACCGGCCCGGCGTCATAGGTCTTCGACGCGGGCCACGGCAGGTGGGCGCGCAGTTCCCGCATCACCGTCCGGCGGTCGGAGGCCCGGACCATCTCGGTGTCCGCCCAGCTGAGGTACGCGGTACCGACACCCACCCCGCGGTGCGCCAGCTCGGCACGCAGCACCTGCGCGAAGGTCTCCACGCCGGACTTCGAGGCGCAGTACGCGGACAGCATCGGCGCCGGGCCGATGGCCGCGAGGGAGGCGACCTGGAGGAAGTAGCCCCCGGTGCGCAGAAGCGCGGGCAGGAAGGCGCGAGCCGTCACCGCGCTGCCGATCAGGTTGACCTCGACGACGCGCCGCCAGACGGCCGGGTCGGTGTCGAGGAAGGGGCCGCCCGCCACCACCCCGGCGTTGGCGACGACGACGGACGGCGGGCCGAAGCGGCGCTCCACGAGCGCGGCGGCGCGGTCCATCGCGTCCTCGTCGGTGACATCCACCGGCCAGTGCGCGGCGTGCCCCGGCAGGCCGGCCGCGACCCGCTCCAGTTCATCCTCCTCCAGTCCGAGCAGCGCCACATGGGCTCCCCGCCGTACGAGTGAACGCGCCATGTGCGCGCCCAGGCCGCGCGCGGCGCCGGTGACGACGGCGGTGCGTCCGCGCAGGGGAAGGTCGTGGCTCATGGTCGGGCCTCCACGGGCTGCGTACGGTGCCGGTCGGTGGGCGGGGGCGGACGGCGGGTACCCGGGTCCGGACTTCTGCAACGTAACGCCGGGTCGCCACCGGGGCCCGGCACGAAACCCGCCCGGCTGGTGTCGTACTGCCCGTCACGGGCACACGGTCGTGGTCCCGAAGGCCGAAACGGCCGGACCGGCCCAGACCGGCGGCCGGCTCCCTCCTGACGTTGGAGACCGCATGGCGGTAAGACATCAACTGATCAAGAGTCCCCCCGCCGCGGTGTGGGCGGTGCTCGCCGACGGCGCCCGCTACCAGGAGTGGGTGGTCGGCCCCTACCGGTCGGAGCCGGCCGAGGGCGACTGGCCGGAGCTGGGCTCCTCGATCGCGTACAGCGTGCGCGTGGGTCCGTGGTCGCTGAGCGGCCGGACCATTGTCCGGCGAGTCGAGCCGCCCAGGGAACTGGAGCTGGAGATCGAGAGCGGCGCCCTGGGCAGCGCGCGGATCGCCGCCGAGATCCGCCCCTGGGGCGAGCACAGCCTCATCATCATGGACGAACACCCGCTGCGCGGGCCCGGCGGGCTGCTGCACAACGCCGTGCTGGACGCCCTGCTCCAGATCCGGCACCGCAGCATGCTCGGCAGACTGGCCAAGGTCGTGGAGGGCGGCAGGCCCCGGCGGCAGCCGAGCGGGGCGTTCTGAGATGCCGGACGCGGTGGTGATCGGCGCCGGCCCGAACGGGCTGGTGGCAGCCAACCTGCTGGTCGACGCGGGCTGGAGCGTGGAGGTCCTGGAGGCGCAGCCCGAAGCGGGCGGCGCGGTCCGCAGCGACCGTGGCGTCCACCCCGATTTCGTCAACGACCTGGCCAGCTCCTTCTACCCGCTGGCCGCCGCCTCCCCCGTGCTCGCCGCGCTCCGCCTCGACGACCACGGGCTGCGCTGGAGCCATGCGCCGCGGGTCCTCGCGCATCCGCTGACCGATGGCCGGTGCGCGGTGCTGGAACGCCGGCGGCCGGCCACCGCCGACGGGCTGAACCGCTTCGCCGCGGGCGACGGCGACGCCTGGCGGCGGCTCTGCGAGGTCTGGGACCGGGTGGGCCCGGACATCCTGGGCGCCCTGTTCACGCCGTTCCCGCCGGTACGGGCCACGGCCCGGCTCGCCGCCCGGCTGCGCAGCGCGGGCGGCCTGCGGCTGGCCCGCACGCTGGTGCTGCCGGTACGGCGGCTGGGCGAGGAGGAGTTCGGCGGCGAGGGCGGCCGTCTGCTGCTCGCGGGCAACGCCCTGCACGCCGACCTGGCGCCGGAGGCGGCGGGCAGCGGCGGCTTCGGGTGGCTGATGTCCATGCTGGGCCAGTCGTACGGCTTCCCCGTGCCGGTCGGCGGCGCGGGCGCGCTGACCGAGGCCCTGGTACGGCGGCTGGAGTCGCGCGGCGGTGTGCTGCGCTGCGGCGAACGCGTCACCGAGGTCGTCGTACGGGCGGGCCGCGCCGTGGGGGTGCGTACCGCGGGCGGCGAGTCGGTGCCGGCGGGCCGGGCCGTGCTGGCCGACGTCTCCGTACCGTCCCTCTACGGCGACCTGGTGGACCGCCGGCACCTGCCCGCACGGCTGCTGGCGGACCTGCGCCGTTTCCAGTGGGATTTCGCGACGTTCAAGGTCGACTGGGCGCTGGACGGCCCGGTGCCGTGGACGGCCCCGGAGGCGGCGGGCGCCGGCACCGTGCATCTGGCCGATGGCGTGGACGAGCTGACGCGGTTCGCCGCGCAGCTCGCGGCGGGCCGGGTACCGGACCGGCCGTTCGCCCTCTTCGGCCAGATGACCACGTCCGACGCCACCCGCTCACCGGCCGGGACCGAGTCGGCGTGGGCGTACACCCACGTACCGCACGACATCCGCGCGGACGCCGGGGACGCCGGCATCACCGGCACCTGGAGCCCCGGCGAGCAGGAGGCGATGGCGGACCGGGTGGAGGAACAGGTGGAGCGGTACGCGCCGGGCTTCCGCGCCCGGGTACGGGCCCGCCGCATCCTCGCGCCGCCCACGCTCCAGGCGCTCGACGCCAATCTGCACGGCGGTGCCATCAACGGCGGTACGACCGCCATGCACCAGCAGCTCGTCTTCCGGCCGGTGCCGGGCACCGGGCGCCCGGAGACGCCGGTCAAGGGCCTGTTCCTGGCCTCGGCCGGAGCGCATCCGGGCGGCGGCGTGCACGGCGCGCCCGGCGCCAACGCGGCGCGCGCCGCCCTGCGCAAGCGGTCGCCGAGCGGCACACTCACCCGTCTCCAGCGGTCGCTGACCGGCCGTAACAGGCTCGGTGACCGCCCGGACGACCCGGCAGAGTGATGTGTCCAGCCGTTCCGCGGAGTGTCCTGGCCGGGCGGTGTCAGCCGGTGGGCTGCACCACCCACGCGTGCGTGCGCGCGCCGTCGTCCGCTTCTTCGGGCGCCGGGGTGTGGACGGCCGGTACCAGGTCCCACCACCAGGAGATGACGGGGATGTCCAGCGGTGCGTGGCTGTCGTCGGTGGGCGTGGAACGCAGCGTCGACGGCAGCCGGGCCGGGTCGTCCGGGGTGGTGTAGCGCAGGGAGGTGATGCCCCAGTCCTGTGACCCGCGGATGAAGGTGCCCAGATTGTGCAGGTACTGGCGCAGCTGCGGACTGGCCTGCTGCCGCAGGTGCGCGCTCAGCCGCATGAACAGCGTCATCACGCGGTCCCGCTGGGCTATCGCCGTGGTCAGGGCCTCGTCCTGGGATATGCCGTACTCGTTCTGCAGGACGCGCAGCACGTTGAGGTAGTAGCCCGGCCCCCGGCTCTCCTTGTGGTGGGAGAAGATGTCGTTGTCCCAGGTGATGATGAAGGAGGCCATCTCGGCCGCCGCGCGCACGGACGTGTGCTCGCGCTCGTGCGGCTGGAGTTCGTAGCCGTGCCCCATCTCCAGCATCGGCAGGACGACCGAGGTCGCCCCGTCGTACAGGCGCATCAGGGTGTAGTCGGGCAGGCTCGGCACGGCGCCCGAGCGCCGGTAGGAGGCCTCCCACACCACGGAGAAGAAGTACTCGCGCAGGGCGTCGATCCAGCGGGCGGCCTGGCCCGCGGTGCCGTGGCGGGAGACGCGGCGCCGGAGGTCGCGGACGCCCTCGGCGAGGCTGTCGCCCGGCAGGATGGGGGCCTCGGGGTTCTGTGCAACGCGCAGCAGCCGGTGCAGTACGCCGGTCAGTTCGCCCGGGTCGTGGCCGAGGTCGCTCTCCTCGCAGTACCCGTCGTCGACGCCGAAGAGCCACAGGACGAAGTCGGCGAGGAGGGAGACGACCTCCTCGCGGCCGTCGGGCAGGATACGGGCGGAGAAGCCGCCGATCCCATGGGTGACCAGGCGTGCGCGCAGCTCGTCGGAGCCTATGGAGAAACGATTCGCCCAAGCGGTTGTCCGGGCCTCGATCTCCGCGTGCCGGGGGTGGACGGCGGGCGGGATGGGCGAGTAGGTCGGCGGAACGGTCAGCTCGGGTCCCACTCCTGACCACCTCTCAGCAGCGTCATGGCACACTCGGCCGGATACGGAAACAGACATGCCGGTCTTTGATTGATCAACTATGGCGCATAGTACGCACCTCGCGTCCCTGATCCAATAGGGTCTCCGTGTCTATGACAAGTTCCGGAGGCGGATCGTCCGCTTTCATGCGGATGCCGGGCCGCACGGCCGGCGAGGACCGCCGTGCCGTACACCGGGAGGCCGCCCGCCGTTCGCCGGGCCACCGCCCCGAACTGCGGAAAGGGCGTGATGTCCAGGCCACCCCGCACCGCCTTCGACGACGCCGAGCGCCCCGCCTGGGCCGGTCGCGCGGAGGCGTACGAACGGAGCTTCGCCGCGCTCTGCGCCCACCCCGTGCCCGCCCTGCTCGACGCGGCAGGGGTGGCGACCGGCCTGCGCGTACTCGACGCCGGGACGGGCACCGGCACCGCGGCCCGCGCCGCCGGCGAGCGGGGCGCCATGGTGACGGCCGTCGACGCCGAACCCGGCATGGCCACCCGTGCGGCCGCAGCCGCGCCGGGCGCGGACGTGTGCGTCGCCGCCCTGCCCCGCCTGCCCTTCGCCGACGCCCGGTTCGATGCCGTGGTGGGCAACTTCGTGCTCAACCACGTCGGGTGCCCGGGCGCGGCACTCGCCGAGCTGCGCCGCGTAGCGCGCCCCGGCGCCCGGGTCGCTCTCACCATCTGGGCGGCCCCACCGGCGCCCGGCCAGGCCCTGCTCGGGCGCGCCCTCCAGGCCGCCGGCGTCACCCGCCCCGCGCACCTGCCCACGCTCGCGCCCGAGGACGACTTCCCCCGTACCGAAGCGGGCTTCACCCGCCTGCTGCGCGATGCCGGGCTCGCGGAGGCCCGCTGCACGACGCTCACCTGGGAACACCGGGCCACCGCCGACGAGTGGTGGAGCGGGCCCGCCGCCGGAGTGGCGACGATCGGCCGGATCGTGGTGAGCCGGCCGCCCGCGGACATCGCGGAGATCAGGCGTCAGTACGACACCCTGTGCACGGAGTTCGCGGGACCTGACGGGACGCTCGTACTGCCGCACACCGCGCTACTGGTCAGTGGGCGGGTCTGTTGACGGGCCCCGGGCCGTCAGGCGGGCCGGGCGTGTACGGGTTTCAGCCGGCCTTCGGCAGGAAGTCCCGCAGGTGCGCGAGCAGCGCTTCCGGCGCCTCCTCCGCGATGAAGTGACCGCACTCGGCGATCTCCGCGCCGGTCACCTGGTCCGGATCGGCGGAATGGTCGCGCCAGATGTCCAGCGTCGGCAGCTGCGCGGGCAGGCCGGCCGATCCCCACAGGGCCAGTACGGGCACGGTCAGCAGCCGCCCTTCGGCGAAGTCCGCGTCGTCCAGGGCGGTGTCGTCCTCCGCGGCCCGGTAATCGTCGAAGCCCGCCCGCAGCGCGCCGGGGCGGGAGAACGCCGCCACATACGCGTCCACGGCCTCGTCGGTCAGCGCATGCCGGTTGTGGGTCCAGCGCTCGAAGAAGTACTCCAGGTAGCCGCGGACGTCCGGAGCGACCAGCCGTTCGGGCAGGTCGGGCTGGAGGTGGAAGAACCAGTGCCAGTACCCGGCGGCGATCGTGGCGTCCATCCGGCGGAGCATCTCCCGCGTCGGCACGATGTCCAGGACCGCGATCCGCTCGATCTGTTCGGGCCGGTCCAGGGCCCAGCGGTGAGCCACCCGCGCGCCCCGGTCATGCCCCACGACAGCCGCCTGTTCAAACCCCAGCGACTCGACAAGACCGGCCATGTCGGCGGCCATCCGCCGCTTGTCGTAACCGGTCGCGGGCTTGTCGCTGCGGCCGTAACCGCGCAGATCGGGCGCGACGACGGTGTAGTCGCGGGCCAGCTCGCCGAGGACCGGCCGCCAGCACCGGGAGGTCTGCGGCCAGCCGTGCAGCAGCACCACCAGCGGGCCGGAGCCCGCCCGGGTGTAGTGCAGCCGCAGACCGTCCACCTGGGCCACGCCCGTGGTCGTACCGTCCACCGTCCGTCCCTTCCCGCGTCCTGACGAGCCGTCACCAGCCGGAGCCGCAGTACGCCTCAGCCCGCACACCGGTTCCGGCGCCAACCCTCCCACGGGTTGGTACCACGCGGCCCGCACCTCCTCAACAGCACGGCAGCCGCGCTCCTCCCTCCCCCGCCCCCGTTCACCCCGGCGGGACGGCGGTGGATGATGGCGCGATGGAGACTCCCGTGGTGGTCCCCGCCGGACTGGTGCTGCTCGTCGGGGCGCCGGCCGCGGGGAAGAGCACCTTCGCCGGGGAACTGGTCGCCCAGGGCAGACTGCCCGCCGACGCCGTGGTGTCCAGCGACACCATCGCCGAGGAACTGTTCGGGCCCGGCGTCGTCCGGGGGCCGGTCGACGCGCAGGTCTTCCAGGAGCGCGACCGCAGGGTCGCCGAGCGGCTGGAGGAAGGCCGCACCGTACTGATCGACGCGACGAACGCCTTGCCCAGGGGGCGCGAACGGCTGGTGACCCTCGCGCGGAAGTTCGGCGTACCGGTCACCGCGCTGCGGTTCGCGCCGCGTGTGCCCGTCCTGCTCCGCCAGAGCCGGGAACGCGCGAAACGCGTCCCGGACGCCGAGATCTTCGCCTACGCGGCACTGATACGCGACTCCGCCGGCGCCGGCCACCTCCTGGCGGAGGGCATCACCGCCGTCCACGAGGTCCCCGGCCGGGCCCAGGGCATCGACGCGGCAGGGGCTGCCCGGGGCTTCCGCTTCGAGGGGTGACGGCTGCGGGGTCGCGCGGCTGCACGGCTGCACGGCTGCACGGCTGCACGGCTGCACGGCTGCACGGCTGTTCGCGCGGAACGACGGCGTACGCCGGAAAGGTACGGGGCCCTGCCGGCTCAGGTACGCCCCTCGCGCTCCTGGGCGTCCCTCAGATCCGTCGAAGGAATCGCCCAGCGGGCCCGTACGGCCGGGAAGCCCGCTTGCTCGCAGGCGTCGCAGACCAGTTCGTCGTCGTCCACGACATGGCGCACCTCGCGGCTGCCCGCCAGGCGGCGCAGCAGCTCCAGCTTGGTGTACCGGGCGGGGCGCCGGTCCTCGTTCGGACGCATGTAGAGCCGCCCTTCCGGCAAGCCGTGCCGTCCGAGCCAGGCCAGCGTGTCGCGGCGGCAGCGCTCGGGGCGGCCGGTCAGGTAGACGACCTCGCACTCCTCGGCGCTCTTCCGGGCCAGTTCCACGCCCGGCGTGAGCGGCGGGTCGTCCAACGCGGCGGCGAAGAAGCCCTTCCAGTCGCGCGGCCGGCGCTCCAGGAAGTGCTGGCGGTGTCCGGTGTCGGCGAGTGTGCCGTCCAGGTCGAAGACCGCCAGGGGCCGCGACGCCTTGCCGCGGCCGCCGCTTCCCGTTCTCGTCATCGCGTTCCCTCGTCCGGTGCCGGTCGTTCCGGCGGCCGAGTGGATCGTACGTGAGCCCGGTCCGCATGGCGCTGCCGTCACGCTGCGCTCGGCGGGAACGTTCAGGCCTGGCCGCGGGAGGCCCCCGTAACGGCGGGACCCGGCGCCGCGTGGCGGGTGAACGCCCACAGCACGAGACCGAGGCAGCTGAACGCGGCACCCAGTGCGCATACGGCACCCCAGCCCGCCACCGAGTAGAGGGAGGTCGCGGCGATGGCGCCGGTGGCGCTGCCGGTCGAGTAGAAAACCATGTATCCGCCGATCAGCCGGCTGCCCGCGTCCGGGTGCAGCGCGTAGATCAGGGTCTGGTTGGTGACATGGACCGCCTGCACGGCGAGGTCGAGAAGGATCACCCCGACGATCAGGGTCCAGAGTGAGCCGCGGGTGAACGCCAAGGGCAGCCACGAGGCGGTGAGCAGGGCCAGGGCGATGCCGGTGGTCCGCCGGGAGAGTCCGCGGTCGTTCAGGCGGCCCGCCGCGGTCGCGGCCAGGGCACCGGCGACACCGATCAGCCCCAGCGCCCCGATCGCACTGTGGGACAGGAAGTACGGGGCCTCGCTGAGCGGCAGCGCGACACTGCTCCACAGGGTGCTGAAGGCGGCGAAGACCAGCAGTCCGAACAGGGCCCGGAGCCGCAGCAGTGGTTCCCGCACGAACAGGGTGAGCGTGGAGCGCAGGAGCTGCCCGTAGCGCAGGGTTGCCGGCGGGGCGTCACCGTGACGCGGCAGTACCCGGTACAGGACCAGAGCGAGCAGAGCGGTGAGCGACGCCGAGGCGAGATATACGGAGCGCCAGCCGGCGAGATCGGCCATGAGTCCGGATGCGGTGCGGGCGAGCAGGATGCCGATGACCACGCCACTGGTGACCAGCCCGACGACCCGTCCGCGCACGGCGTCCGGTGCCAGTGATGCCGCGAAGGCCACCAGCGTCTGTGTGACGACCGCGAGCAGCCCCGTCGCGGCCATGCCCGCGAGCAGGATCGCCGCCGTACGGGCGGTGGCCACCACGGCCAGTGCCGCCACCAGGAGCAGCAGCTGAGCCACGACGAGCCGTCTGCGGTCGGCCACGTCACCCAGCGGTACCAGGAAGAAGAGCCCCAGCCCGTAGCCGACGTGGGTGAGGGTGACCACGCTGCCGACCAAGGCCGGGCTCAGGGCGAGGTCGTGGCCGATGGTCACCAGGAGCGGCTGGGAGAAGTAGACATTGGCCACCGCGGCCCCGCAGGCGACGGCGAACAGGACGACTAGGCCACGGGGCAGGGCGGACGCGTGCCCCGTCCCACTTCTGCCGCCCTCGGCCCGTCGCGCGATGGCCTCATCGTTTCCGGGCATCAGCGTTCCCCCATATCCGGCGCATCCGGCGCCATCTGGTTTCAACTTGCCACCACCAACGACGGCGACGGTAGCCTTCTCGGTAGCATGTTGCAACCGTCATACGGTGGAGGAGAGTGGAGAGTGCGGGAAAAACCATGGTGACCAGGACACGCTTCGACGACAGCGACTGCCCCGTGGCCCGGTCGGTGGACGCGATCGGCGACTGGTGGTCCCTGCTGATCGTGCGGGACGCCTTCGACGGAAGCCGGCGCTTCGGAGAGTTCCAGCGCAGCCTCGGCGTGGCGAAGAACATCCTCACCGCGCGGCTGCGCACCCTCGTCGCCGGCGGCGTCCTGGAATCCGTCCCCGCGTCGGACGGCAGCGCCTACCGCGAATACGTACTGACCCCGAAGGGCAAGGCGCTCTTCCCCGTCATCGTGGCACTGCGGCAGTGGGGCGAACAGAACTTCTTCGCCCCCGGAGAACCGCACTCGGAGTTGGTCGACCGCCGGCAGGGGCACCGTCTCCGCGCACTGGAAGTACGGTCTGCGGACGGGCGACGGCTGGACCCGGACGACACCACCGTCCACAAAGTTCCCGCGCGGTGAGCGGCGCGAGGAGTCCCGCCCGGCGCAGCACCGGTCAGCGCCGTGTGCCCCCCGCCCCTTCGACGAGGTCGCGCAACTGCGAGCGGGCGGTGACGCCCAGCTTCGGGAAGCTTCGGTAGAGGTGCGAGCCGACCGTGCGCGGGGAGAGGAAAAGCCTTTCGCCGATCTCGCGGTTGGTCAGCCCACGGGCCGCGAGGCCGACGATCTGCTGTTGTTGCGGCGACAGTTCGGCGAGCGCGTCGGGCGCCGCGGCCGTCACGTCGAGACCGGCGGCGCGCGCTTCGGCCCGGGCACGCTCGATCCACGGGCGCGCCCCCAACCGCCGGAACGTCTCCAGGGCTTCGGCGAGCGGCGCTCGCGCCTCCGCGATGCGCCGACGGCGCCGCAGCCACTCGGCGAGGTCCAGCAGGGCCTGGGCCCGCTCGAAGGGCCAGTGTTCGAACGCCGGTTCCGCCAGGGCCGCCCGGAAGTGCGGCTCGGCGTCGGCAGCGGCTGCCAGCAGCCCACGGGCGCGGCCGATCAGCGCGCGCAGCCGGGGCGAGGCGTCGTCCCCGAGCGTGCGGGCACAGCGCTCCACGATCGCGGCGGCCTCCGCACGCCGTCCACTGCGCACCGCGGCGGCGGCCAGATCCGCGAGGGCCGGATAGGAGGCGTGATAGTGGACGGGCGCGCCCTCTGCCGTGAAGGCCGCACGGAGTTGCTCGTACGCATCGTCGTACGCGCCTTCCGCGACCGCGGCGGCGCTGAGCGCGCGCCGGGCATAGACGGCGACCGAGCGGCTTTCCAGCGGATCGATCAGGGCGAGCGCGTCCTCGGCACGGCCCCGGGCCGCCGCGGCATCGCCCTGGCAGGCCAGCACGACGGCGTCCACCGCCGCCGTACACGCCACGGCGTGATCGAGTCCGGTCACGGCGCCGACCGCGGCCGTACGGGCGCACACCTCGCGGGCCTGCCCCCACCTGCCCAGTTCCACATACGTCCAGGCCGCGGCACCGCCCAGCCCCTCCGGCAGCGGGCCGTGCGACTGCCAGCCGTCGAAGGCCGCGTCGAAGGCGCGCACGGCCTGCGGGGTCTCGTCCAGGAGCCACGCCATGACCGCGAGACCGGTGAGCCGGTCGGGCCGATGGGCCGCCTCGGCGGTCGACTCGTACAGAGCCGCCACGAGTTGCTGCCTGCCACGGAACGGGTCCGATACGGCTCGCACCCAAGTGCGCAACCAGCCTTGTGACGCCTGCCCTTGCGCGGATTCCTGCCCTTGCGCTGACGCATACTCAGGGATGAGCCGCAGTACGTCCCGGATGCGCTGCCGCTGCCCCTCCTCCCCGGAATAGAAACGGACCACGGCGGCTCCGGCCAGGAGATCGAGCGCCGTGGCGGGCTGGGTGGCCGCCAACTCCGCGGCCGTATCGGCAAGTCGGGAGAAGACCACATCATGGCGTACGGTCAGCGCCGCCAGCCTGCCGACGTGCGCCGCCGCGGAGGCCAGCAGTGCCGGATCGTCGGTCCGCGCACGCGCCGCGGCGGCCAGTTCCTCGACCCAGGCGAGATTGCCGGTGAACACAGCCGTCCCGGCGGCTTCGACCAGCAGCCGGGCGCCGTCCTCGCGTCGTGGTGCCAGTTCGGCGGCGCGCTGCAGGGCCTTGGCCGCTGCCGCGTGACCGCCGCGGCGGCGGGCCCGGCCGGCGGTCTGCTCCAGTTCGGCCGACACGATCGCGTCCGGGCGTACGGAAGCGGCGGCGAGGTGCCAGGCACGGCGGTCCGGCGCGCCCCGCAGCATCTCGGCAAGCGCGCGGTGGGCGTCGCGCCGCGCGTCGAAGGGCGCGGCGTGGTACACGGCGGACCGGACCAGCGGGTGGCGGAACCGGGTGTCCCGGCCGGTCCGGCGGATGAGCCCGGCTTCCTCGGCGGGCAGCCAGGCGGTGTCGTCGGCGTACGGCAACCAGGTGTCGTCTCCGGTGTGCGACGGCCGGGCATCGTCCCCGGCGTGCGGCGGGCCGGCCGGGCCGACCGGTCCGGCATGGGCGGAGTCGGCGGTGTCCATGGCGGCCAGGAGGAGCAGCGCCTGCCTGGTACGGGCCGGGAGGCCGTGCAGACGGGCGGCGAAGATCCGCTCCAGATGGTCGGTGAGCGGCAGCGGGCCCGCGGACGGCGGGTCCCCGGCCTCGGCGGCGGACCTCGCCAGTTCGATCAGCGCCAGCGGGTTGCCGCCCGCCTGGTCGAGGATGCGGGCCCTGGTCCGGCCGGTGGGGCGCTGCGGTTGGAGGTCCAGCAGGTGGTGGGCCGCCGGGTCGTCGAGCGGACCGAGGACGAGCGCCGATACGTGGCGGCCGAAGTCCGGAAGGCGGTCACCGGTGCGGGCGCCGACCAGGAACGTGACGGGTTCTTCCGCCAGCCGCCGGGCGGCGAAGGCCAGGACGTCCAGGGACGCACGGTCGCACCATTGCGCGTCGTCCAGTACGACGAGTACGGGCCGCTGTTCGCCCAGCGCCGAGAGCAGGCTCAGGACGGCGAGCCCGGTCAGCATGGGGTCGGGTGACGCTGCGGCCCGCCCCGTACCGAAGGCGTCGTGGAGCGCCGTGCGCTGCCGCTCCGGAAGCGCGTCCGTATCGGCCCGTACCGGCCGCAGCAACTGATGCAGGGCGGAGAACGCGAGGCCCGACTCCGACTCGGTCCCGTCGGCGCGCAGGACCCGGGCGCCCTTCGCCGCGGCCCGGCGCGCCGCGGCGTCCAGCAGCGCGCTCTTGCCCGCCCCCGCGTCGCCGGTGAGGACCAGCACCGGACCGGCCGCGGCTGCCGGGTCCGCCGTCCGGGAGTCCACCGTACGGAAGAGGCGCGCCAGTTCCGCGTCCCGGCCGACGAGGGCGCTCTCCGCATCCGGCACCGGTTCCACGACCGCGCCGGAGGCCGCTGTGTCCTCGTCCACGGGGTCTCCAGGGGTGTGGGCTCCCGCGCCGGAGCCGCCGTGCCTCATCACGCCCAGATTACAAGCGGCGGAACCGCTCGCCCGGGCGGCGTACGCAGCTGCAGTCACCTGACGGATACCGCCCGCGCACGTGCCGCTCGTACGGTTCCAAGACACCCCACGAATTCGCAAAGGCACCGCATGCAAACCACGGAAACCATCGAACTCGGCCATGTCACCATCACTCGCGTCCGGGAATACTTCGGCCCGGTCGGCATGACGCCGGACACCTTCTTCCCCGACATTCCGGAGAGCGCGTGGGAGGACAACACCTCCTGGATGTCCCCGGATTTCGTGAACCCACGCACCCGCGTCGTCAATTCCGCGATCCAGACCTGGCTACTGCGCAGCGAAGGTAAGACCATCCTGGTCGACACCGGTGTGGGCAACCACAAGGAGCGCCCGTACTCCCCGGTCTGGAGCCACCTCGACACCGGATTCCTGGCCGGTCTCGCCCGGGCCGGTGTCGCGCCCGAGGACGTGGACATCGTCATCAACACCCATCTCCATGTCGACCACGTCGGCTGGAACACCTACCTGGACGACCGGAACTGGATTCCCACCTTCCCCAACGCCACATACTTGATCCCCAAAGACGACTTCACATTCTGGAACCCTCTCAACAACCACCGCCCCTTGCTCGGCCACGGAAATCAGAACGTCTTCGAGGACAGCGTGACCCCCGTGCACGAGGCCGGTCTGACGCAGCTGTGGGAGGACAGCCACCGAATCGACGCGAACCTGCGCCTGGACGCGGCACCCGGGCACACCCCCGGCTCCTCCGTGCTGACCCTCGCGTCCGGCACGGACCGCGCGGTGTTCGTCGGCGACCTGCTGCACACCCCGTTGCAGATCCTCGAACCGGACGCCAACAGCTGCTTCTGCGAGGACCCCGCGGGCGCCCGCGCCACCCGGCGGAAGGTACTGGGCCGGGCCGCCGACACCAACTCCCTGGTGATCCCCGCGCATCTGGGCGGCCACGGCGCCGCGGAGGTGGTGCGCGACGGCAACACGTTCGCCATCAAGGGCTGGGCTCCGTTCACCCCGTACACCGAGCAGGACTGAGGCACCGAAAGCAATGAACAAACATGAAAAGACATGACATGCCCGCGAATCCGGTGCACCACCATCACCCGGCCCCCGTCGTGACCACCACGCAGGGTGCTGTCCGCGGCCTGCGCCAGGACGGAACGGCCGTCTTCCGCAACATTCCTTACGCCGCCCCGCCCATCGGCGCCGGACGGTTCGCGCCGCCGCGGCCGCACGCGCCCTGGGACGGCGTACGGGACGCCACCACGCCCGGCCCCAACGCACCGCAGTCCGAACGCAACCTGGGCAACCTGGACATGACCCCCTACTTCGGCACCGGCTGGAGCCGCGGGGAGGACTACCTCACCGTCAACGTCTGGACGCCGGCGGACGCGGGCGGCGGCCTGCCCGTCATGGTGTTCGTGCACGGCGGCGGGTTCGTCGCCGGCTCGACGCGGTCCGCCCTGTACGACGGCTCCGGCTTCGCCCGCGACGGCGTCGTCCTGGTCACCCTGAATTACCGGCTCGGCATCGCGGGCTTCCTCGACCTCCCTGGAGCACCCGCCAACCGCGGCCTCCTCGATGTCGTCGCCGCGCTGCGCTGGGTACGGGAGAACATCGCCGCCTTCGGCGGCGACCCGGACCGCGTCACCCTCTTCGGCCAGTCGGCCGGGGCGACCATCGTCGGCGGCGTCCTCGCCACCCCCGAGGCCACGGGCCTCTTCCGCCGGGCAATCGTCCAGAGCGGCAGCGGCCTGGGGGCGTTCACGAGCAAGCAGGCCGCCCTCGTCACCCGGGCGGCCGCCGCGGCACTGGGGGTCGAACCGCACGCCGGCGCTTTCGCGGACGTCAGCGACGAGCGTCTGGTCGAAGCCGCGGCCGGGCTGGCGGGCATCGACCTGCGGACCGGGACGCACCGCGACCCGCTGCTCGGCCTCAGTCCGTTCAGCCTGGTCCTCGACAGGCTGGTCCTCGACAGGCAGCCGGCCGAGTCCGTCGCGGCTCAGTCCGCCGGAGCCCAGTCCGTCGGAGCCAAGCCCGGCATCGACCTGCTCATCGGGACCAACGCCGAGGAAGGAAACCTCTACCTGTCCCCGGTGGGCCGGTACTCCACTTCGACCGCCGCAGACGTCGACGCGCTGGCGTCCGACGCGCACCCGGACCCGGCGCGGCTCGTCACGACGTACCGCACAGCACGTCCCGAGGCGTCGTACGGCGCGCTGCGGTCCGCCATCTTGGGCGACGCGCTGTTCGGCGCGGGCAGCTGGGCGCTGGCCTCCGCACATGCCGCCCACCCCGGGGCCACCACCTTCGCCTACGAGTTCGCCTGGCGCTCCCAGGCCCTGGACGGAACACTCGGCGCCGCCCACGCCGTGGAGCTCCCGTTCGTCTTCGACCGCACGCACCTGTCCCAGCTGCAGGGGCCCGGTGGCCTGCTCGGCCCCGAGGCGCCGCCCGCGGACCTCGCCGCGCGGATGCACGGCAGCTGGGTCCGGTTCGCCACGACCGGCGACCCCGGCTGGGACCCGTACGACAACGAGCGCCGGAGGACGATGCGCATCGACGCCACCTGGGTCCAGGCCGACGACCCCCACAGCGCGGAACGACGGGCATGGGCCTGAGTCGGGCCCCCACTCCACCCCGTCCCCCTCCAGCCCTCCACCCCACACCAAATTCGCACAAATAAACGAACTCTCCGTACCGCCCCCACGACACCCCCGTACCACCCCCACATCGCACGCACCACGGCAAAACCGCAGGCAGAGGCCGATGCACCGGTCCGGGGACCGGACTCCCCCGGGCCGGTGCCCTCGCGCACCGGCACCGGTGCGACGAGAATGTGCCCTTGAGTGCACCGCCCGCACCCGCTTAGGTGGAGGGCGGCAATTTCCGCCGTCGGACGGCAGCCGCGCCGTCCCGATCCGAGGGAGTTGGAGCCCATGCCTGCACGGCCGGCGGTCACGGAGGCGGAGCTGGAGGCCCACCTGCGTGGCATCTGCTTCAAGACCGGGCCACCCCGCCGCCTAGGCGTCGAGATCGAGTGGCTCGTCCACGACGCCCGCAACCCCCGATGTCCCGTCGACCCCGTACGACACCGCGAAGCGGCCGCCGCACTGCGTGCCCTCCCCCTGCGGTCGGCCCTCACCTTCGAACCCGGCGGACAGCTGGAGCTCAGCTCGCTGCCCGCCACGTCCCTCACTGCGTGCATCGAGGCCGTCTCGGCCGACCTCGCCCTGGTCCGACCCGCGATGCGGGAAATGGGCCTCGGCATGGCGGGACACGGCCACAACCCCTGGCACCCCCCGCAACGGGTGCTCACCGACCCCCGCTACAACGCCATGGAGGCGTACTTCGACCGCTGGGGCAGTGCGGGCAGATCCATGATGTGCGGCACCGCCTCCGTACAGGTCTGTCTGGACGCCGGGCACGAGGAGCCGGGCCCGCTGGGGGTCGGCCGCCGCTGGCGGCTGGCCCACCTCCTGGGCGCGGTGCTGGTCGCCGCCTTCGCCAACTCACCCGTCAGCGAGGGCTGCCCGACCGGCTACCGTTCCACCCGCCAGGTGGTGTGGTCCCAGATGGACCCGGCCCGCACCCTCGCCCCGCCGGACGGCCCCGACCCACGCGCCGCCTGGGCCGACTATGTCCTGGACGCGCCCGTGATGTGCGTACGCAGCGACGACGGCCCGTGGGACGCGCCCGAGGGGCTGACGTTCCGCGACTGGGTCCGTACGGGCACGCCGCGCCCGCCGACCGAGGAAGACCTCGATTACCACGTCACCACGCTCTTCCCGCCCGTACGGCCGCGCGGGCACCTGGAACTGCGCATGATCGACGCGCAGCCGGGGGACGGCGGCTGGATCGTGCCACTGGCTGTAACGGCCGCGCTCTTCGACGATCCGGAGGCCGCCGAAAGCGTGTACCGCGTGGTCAAGCCCCTCGCCGAGACGGCGGGGGCGCGTTCGGCACCGCGCAACCCGCTGTGGCGGCACGCCACCCGGGGCGCGCTGACCGATCCGGAACTGCGGGCCGCCGCACTGGCCTGCTTCACCATCGCGCAGGAGGCGCTGCCCCGGCTTGGCGCCCCGGCCGAGGTGAGCGGGGCGGTCGCCCGGTTCACCGAACGGTACGTGGCCCGGGGCCGCTGCCCCGCGGACGACCTGCTGGACGGGGCGTACGCGGAGGAAACCGCGCCGGTCGCCGCACCGGTCGCCACACCGCCCAGCAGCACGGCGGACGCCGCGTACGAGGACCAGCTCACCCTGGGGAAGGACGCCCTGTGACCCGTGTGACCCACGACCCCGAGTCCCACGACTCCGGCCCCCGCCACTCCGGATCCTGCGACTCCGAGCCCCACGATCCCGACGCGCTCAGGGAACGCGCGGCGCGCGCCCTGCTCGCCGCGCGAGACCGAACCCACCTCCTGACCACCTGCGTCGACGACCACGACCTCACCGCCCAGCACTCCCCGCTGATGTCGCCGCTGGTCTGGGACCTGGCGCACATCGGCAACCAAGAGGAGCAGTGGCTGCTGCGCGCGGTCGGCAAGCGGGACGCACTGCGTCCCGACATCGACTCCGTGTACGACGCCTTCGAGCACCCGCGCGCCGAGCGCCCGTCGCTCCCCCTGCTGCCGCCCGCCGAAGCGCACGGCTACGTGACAGACGTACGGAGCCGGGTCCTGGACGTCCTCGGCAGCAGCCCGCTGCGCGGCGCGCCGCTGCTGGACTCCGCCTTCGCCTTCGGCATGATCGCGCAACACGAGCAGCAGCACGACGAAACCATGCTCATCACGCACCAGCTGCGGCACGGCCCCGCCGTGCTCACGGCCCCCGAGCCGCCGGTAACCTCCGACGGCATCGTCCCGGCCGAAGTACTCGTCCCCAGCGGCCCGTTCACGATGGGCACCTCCACCGAACCCTGGGCGCTGGACAACGAACGCCCCGCCCACCGCCGCCTCCTGCCGTCCTTCCTCATCGACACCACCCCGGTGAGCAACGGCGCGTACCTCGACTTCATCGAGGACGGCGGCTACGACGAACCGCGCTGGTGGTCCCCCGAGGGCTGGGACCACGTCCGCCAACACCACCTGCACGCACCCCTGTTCTGGCGCAACGAGGGCGGCCAATGGCTGCGGCGGCGCTTCGGCGTCACCGAACCGGTGCCGCCGGACGAACCGGTTCTGCACGTGAGCTGGTACGAGGCCGACGCGTACGCGCGGTGGGCGGGGCGGCGGCTGCCCACGGAGGAGGAATGGGAGAAGGCCGCCCGGCACGACCCGGTCAGCGGCCGGTCCCGCCGCTACCCATGGGGCGACGAGGACCCGGGCCCCACCCACGCCAACCTGGGCCAACGCCACCTGCGCCCCGCTCCGGTCGGCAGCTACCCGGACGGCCAGTCCCCCCTCGGCGTACGCCAGCTGATCGGCGACGTCTGGGAATGGACGGCGAGCGACTTCCTCCCGTACCCCGGCTTCGCGGCGTTCCCCTACCGCGAATACTCGGAGGTGTTCTTCGGCGGGCCGTACAAGGTGCTGCGCGGCGGCTCCTTCGCCGTCGACCCGGTGGCCTGCCGGGGCACCTTCCGCAACTGGGACCTGCCGGTGCGGCGCCAGATCTTCGCCGGCTTCCGCACCGCCCGCGACGTGGACACGGCGGGCGCATGACGGCCCCGACTCCTCCGCTACCCCCGACGGCGCAATCCACCACCCCCTGGAGGCGACCCTGATGTGCCGCCACCTCGCCTACCTCGGCCCGGAACTCCCCCTCGGGTCCCTGATCACCGCCCCACCCCACAGCCTCTACCGCCAGTCGTGGCAGCCCCGTCACCAAGTCTCCGGCACGGTCAACGCGGACGGCTTCGGCGTCGGCTGGTACGCGCCCGGCGACCCGGTGCCCGCCCGGTATCGCAAGGCCGGTCCCATCTGGGCCGACCCCGGCATCCTGGACCTGTGCCGGGTGGTGCGCACCACCGCACTGCTCGCCGCCGTCCGCGACGCCACTTTCGCCGGCGCGGACCCCGAGGCGGCTGCCGCGCCCTTCGCCGACGGACCATGGCTCTTCAGCCACAACGGCTCGGTACCCGGCTGGCCCGGCTCACTGGCCCACCTGGCGACCGGCCTCCCCCCGCACCAGCTCCTCTCCCTCCCGGCCCGCTGCGACTCGGCGTTCCTCTGGGCACTGGTGCACCACCGGCTCAGCGCCGGCATGGACCCCGCCGAGGCACTGGCCGACACCGTCACGGCGGTGTCCGCCGCCGCGCCCGGCGCCCGGCTGAACCTGCTCCTCACCGACGGCGCCACCATCGCCGCGACCACCTGGGGCGACTCCCTCTATTACCTCGCCGAACCCGGCCGCAGCACCACCGTCGCCTCCGAGCCGTACGACGCCTCCCCCCACTGGACCGAGGTCCCGCCGTACACCCTGCTCGCGGCCACGCCCACCGACGTCCTCCTCACCCCGCTCAAGGAGCCCACCGCGTGAGCCCCCTCACCGTCACCCGCACCCTCCCGACCGACGCCACCACCGCCGCGCTCCGCGCCGACGTCGCCCACGGCCTGACCCGCACCCCCAAGCAACTCCCGCCCAAGTGGTTCTACGACGCCCGAGGCAGCGAACTCTTCGACGAAATCACCACCCTGCCGGACTACTACCCCACCCGCGCCGAACGCGAAATCCTCATCACCCGCTCCACCGAAATCGCCGCCACCACCGGCGCCCACACCCTCATCGAACTCGGCTCCGGCTCCTCCGACAAAACCCGCCACCTCATCGAGGCCCTGACCGACCTCCACACTTACGTCCCCGTAGACGTAAGCGAATCCGCCCTCACCACCGCCGGCGAAGCCCTCCTCACCCTCCACCCGACCCTCACCCTCCACGCCCTCGTAGCCGACTTCCAACAAGGCTTCGCCCTCCCCGACACCCCCGGCCCCCGCCTACTCGCTTTCCTGGGCGGCACCATCGGCAACCTCCTCCCAGAAGAACGCACCACCTTCCTCCACTCCGCCCACGCCCTCCTGTCCCCCGGCGACGCCCTCCTCCTCGGCACCGACCTGGTCAAGGACGAGGCGACGCTGGTGGCCGCCTACGACGACCCGACCGGCGTCACCGCCGACTTCAACAAAAACGTCCTCAACGTCATCAACCGCGAGCTGGGGGCGGACTTCGACCCTTCCGATTTCCAGCACGTGGCGCTGTGGAACGCGGAGCGCGAGTGGATCGAAATGCGGCTGCGGGCGAAGAAGGAACTGACGGTGAAGGTCCCAGCGCTGGACTTGGCTGTGCCGTTCGCAGAGGGCGAGGAGATTCGAACGGAAGTCTCGGCGAAGTTCCGGGAGGAGGGGGTGCGAGGGGAGTTGGGGGCTGCTGGGTTTGAGATGAGTCGGTGGTGGACGGATGAGGAGGGGAGGTTCGGGGTTTCGTTGGCTGTGCGGGGGTGATTGTCCGTAGGCCCCGCCCGCACAATATGCCCGGCGTGGCGCAAGCTGCCCTGTTACGTGCACTCCGGGCCTGCGGCGCCGACACGGGCTGATAGCCAGCGTTGCACGATCGACTCGCCCAGCCATCCCCACTCGGACCTCAGCGCAACGGTAACGCCCCTGCAACCAGCTGCGTATCGTCCGCTGGCTTGACCAATTGACGACAACGGGCCCCGCCGAAAGAACTCTTCGACGGGGCCCTGTTCATCATGCCGCTCGGGTCAGCGCGCTTCCGGCCCGGACTCAGGGCCTATGTAGATTTCCACACCACTCGAGTCCCACGCCCTGCTGTACCCACCACTCGGAGCAGACACGACGAAGTTCTCCGACTCCACGGAGACCATTCCATCGTCCCCATCTCCGAACCATTCAACGACGATGTCGGTCCCTGGCTCCAGTAAACATTCCGCCGCGGTCGGCTCGAAAGCTACCACCACCGGCCTGTCTGCGCGGATCACAAAGCGCATACTCATCCTCAGAGGTTGTCCATGTAGTACTGGAAGAGATCCGCCCACGACTTGGCGCTCGGATCGCCCTTTCCGGGCCATCCGGGCATTTCTCCGCAGACTTTTTGTGAATATTCGCGTAGAGGTTGCGCCAGTACTGATCATCCTCCTTGGTCAAGCCTATTTCCTTCATTTTCGCCAACTACTCCAGGGTCTTCAATCTGCTCGCATCAGCAAGACTCCGACCGCCCCACGCTACGTTACCGATACGCGTTCCAGCCCCAGAACCCCCATCCGCTTTCACGTTTCGTCGAGAACATCCACACCGGGAAGGACGTCACAAGGGTCGCTGTTGTGATCGAGAATTGAAGTCCCGCTCGCCAGCACATAGTAAGCAAGGAGGCGCGAAGGGCTCGCTCCCGATAACGATGACCGTTTCGTACCCAGGTCAGCGCGGTGGCGTCCGTCGCACGCACAAAGGCTCCAACGGAAACGATGAGCCGCCCACACACTGTGAGCGGCCCATGATTATTCCCTGCTGGCCAGGTGGCGGGCTACGGTGCTCCTACGCGTAGGAATTCACCATAGATTTGATGCAGCAAAACTGCATACTGATAGTGGGCATCGATGGCTTCTCGCTCTTCCGTGGTCGCGCCTTCACCGAATCGTTCCAGGCGAGAGATGATCCCTTCAAGCGAACCCATGACATCCGCCCAGGCCGGCTCGAATATCCCCTCGTCGACAAAAATGATCACCTGGGTCACCATGTTCATCGACGGCAGCTAGATCGCCATGAATGAGCGCTAGGGTCTCGCCTGCGCGCAGCATGTTGTGGCCGCGGTGTAGACCGGGAAACGGCAAGCGCCGCCAGAGAGCGTAGTCCTTCATGAAATCCGGCAACGACTCATCCTCTCATTAGTCGGCGCCACACCAGAAGGTTACGGCAACCGCATCGGCGGCCTCGGTCACCCGCGTGGCGAAGTCCGCATCGACGTCCGAGCCGGTGAAGGACGTGGTCAGCTCGATGGCGGTGTTGGCCAGGTCAGCATGCGCGGCGGCTTCGATCGCTACGGCACAGGACGTACCGCTGCCCCGCTGGCACCGTCGGCGGTTACATCGCAGGCTTGGCCAACCACCATGCCTGCGATGTAACCGTCGACTTCGACAAAAACATCCTCAACGCCATCAACCGCGAACTGGGGGCCGACTTCGACCCGGCGGACTTCCAACACGTGGCGCTGTGGAACGCCGAGCGCGAGTGGATCGAAATGCGGCTGCGGGCGAAGAAGGAAATGACGGTGAAGGTCCCGGCGCTCGACTTGGCGGTGCCGTTCGCAGAGGGCGAGGAGATCCGGACTGAGATCTCAGCGAAGTTCCGGGAGGAGGGGGTGCGGGAGGAGTTGGGGGCTGCTGGGTTTGAGATGATTCGGTGGTGGGCTGATAGGGAGGAGAGGTTCGGGGTTTCGTTGGCTGTGCGGGGGTGATTGCGGTGGGACCATCACGCAAGTGGCCCGAGAGCTGCCACACAACTCGATGAGAAAACACTGTCACTCACCGCTCTGATGCAGTGAAGCCGCATACACCAATACTGTCATCACATCCGGAAGCCCCACCGAAACGAATTCGCACCCGGCGGGGCTTCCGGCGTGCAGTCGAGTTCATCACTACGCGCAACTTACCACCACGCAGATCTTGACCAGACATGGGAGGCATCGACTGCGCCGACCCGAGACGAGTAACCAATGCTGAAAAAATACAGGAATGCCCACCGGATTCACTCTGCGGAACTAACGCAAAAGCGAATCCGATGGGCTTTCAGATACCCGATTTACTCGCTAGCGCACTGCGCTTGGCTTCGCACCTCCGGCGACAACACCTCAGAATCTGCCATTTCGCGAAGTAGCCCCAGAAGGACCTCTTGGTCGAAATCCGCTCGGCGGGACATTTCGATAGCCCATGGAGCGGCCAGTTGCATCCAGTAAGCACGGCCAGATTTCCATGCCGACTCGACAGTCAACTCAGCGAGTTTCTCAGGAGTTGACACGTCACCCTGACCAAGAAGCGTCCACGATCGAGAGAATTCAGCCAAGGTCGCAGAAAAATCACGCTCCAAGTAGGGCCACATGGGGACGAACCCGGAGCCTGCAAGAGTGGCCCGCCCCTCCGACTCTACACCGACCCCGATGCGACCGTCAGGCATGATTCCGATCCATGCCCCGTCCCCTCGATACGTCACCGGCTTCCAGGCAGCCATTTCACCCCCATGGCTTGTAGTCGAATTCAATACCTTGGTCCTTCATGAACTTCTGAAACTGTTCGCGCGCAGCGTCCGTCCACCTGTGACCATAGTGGCCACTGTTCTCGGTGAACACCAGGCGTCCATTTTCCCGGAAGAGCGTGCCGCCCAGAACAGTACCCTTGTCCATGCCTGCCGCTTCCGCCAGTTGCTCATGCGGGCTCAGTCCTCCGGGGATGTGCTCACGGTCCCCTGTCAAGAATCTCCCCGCCTTCGAATCGAAGACGAATTCCGTCTCCGCCTTCGCCGACCTGAATGCCTTCAGGACGTCGGCCGATCCTCCACCCGGACCCAGCGCGACGTCTCCACATCCACTGTTATGTACCAGTATCGGCGTCTCGCCCGCCAGTACATAGTACGTGTGGATGCCCATCACGGAGAGGTTGTAGACCCTACGGACCTCGGTCCAGGCACGGGTGCCGACGACTTCGCGCAGGTCGCCGTCCGAAGTGCGCAGCCGATCGCCCCTCTTGAGGTCCTTGGCGTCCGCCCACTGCCCGCGACTGTCGACCCAGAAGGGGTGGCCTTCGGTGGCGTTGAGCGTTCCGGTGGCCTTTCCGGCTCCACCATCGACGTCAATGGTGACCTCTACAAGGTTCTTCTGCCCCTCACCGACGATCACGTCGGTTACCGCCCGAGCGCCGGTAGTACCGGTTGTCGGGTCAGTGGCGAGCACCTGCTGGCCGACCTGGACGTCTTTGATCTGCTTACGGGCGCCGCCGGCCATCAAGACCAGGGTTTCCGGCGTGAAGCTGTTTTTCTTCTCCTCTGAGAAACAGGGAGTTCTGCGCAGCTTGTCGAGAATCTCCTTGCTCTTGCGGATCAGCTTCTTCGCCTTGTCGGACTCCTCGATGAACTTGCCGATGCCCGTGACGGTCCGGTAGATGGCCTTGCCGATCGCCGGGGCTTCCTTGATGGCCTGAAAAGCCTTGCCCCAGGGAAGAGCACCGATGAGAGTCCAGACGCAAGCCTCGATGTCTCCCTTGGTAAAGCACGCCTTGACATCGTCTAGGCCGAGAAGCGAGACCAGAATTTCGGCACCATGCTCCTTGAGGAAGTCGAGGAAGCCCTTGTCGTCAAGATCACGAGCCGCCTTGATCATTTCAGGCGTGAGGCCGGCGGCTCGGAGAGCTGCCTCCTCGCCCGCAGTGAGCTTCACGGAGTCGCCCTTGCCGCTCTCCTCCTTCAGCGACTCCTCGCGTCGCTTCCGCTCCTGCTCCCGGTCGTAGGCCTCCGCCTTCTCGGCGGATTCCTTCGCCTCCTGGGCGTACTTGTTGGCGTTCTTCGCTGACGCTTCGGCCGACTTGGCGTGTTCTTCGGCGGAGTCGGCGAGCTTGCTCGCGGCGGCTGCGTCGTTCTCGGCCTGGGTCGCGGCGCTCTGGGCGACCGAGGCCTCGTGTTCGGCCTTGGAAGCGGCGGCGGCAGCAGCGTTGGCGTGCTGCGTGGCCTCGGCTGCGGCGCCACGGGCGCGGGCTGCTTCGGCCTCGGCAGCGTTGGCTGCGTCGCGGGCTGCCTTGGCGTCCGCGTAGGCCTGGTTGGCGGCCTCGCGGGCCGCCTTCGCGTCGGCCTGGGCCTGGGCGTCGGCCTTGTTGGCGCTGGCTGCCGCGGCACGGGCCTTGGCGCCGTCGTCTGCCGCCTGGGCGGCGGACTTCATGGCGTTGGCGGACGAGCGTGCGGCGTTCGCCGCGGAGGTCGCCGCGTCGGCGGCGGCCTTGAAGGCCGGTGCGACCTGGGCGTTGGCGCGCTTGGCGGCGTCCTCGGCGGCCTTGGCGGCCTTGAGCGCCTCGACGGCCTTGGCCTCGGCCGATTCGACCTGCTCCTGGCCGGTCTCCAGGGCGGCCTTGGCCACCTGCGTGGCGAAGTCCGCGTCGACGTCCGAGCCGGTGAAGGGCGCGGTCATCTCGATGGCGGTGTTGGCCGGGTCGACGATGCCGGCGGCGGTGCCGCGGGCTGCCGCGGAGGCCTGTACCGCGGTGGTGGCCTGGAGTCGGGCCATCGCGGCCTCGCGGACCGCTCCGTCGGCTTCTTCCTTGGTGCGGTTGGCTGCCTGGAGGGCGTTGTTGGCCTCCATCGCGGCCAGCCCCGCCAGACGGGCGGACTCGTGGGCGGCGATGCCCGCGCGTGCTTCCTGGGCGGTGGCTTCGGCAGCTGCCGCGTTGGCGCGCTGGGCTGCGGCGTGCGTGAGGGCGGCTTCGGACTCGGCCTTGTTGGCTGCGGCGTTGGCGGCAGCGGCAGCGGCTTCGGCCTTGTTGGCGGCAGCGTTGGCCTTCGCGGCGTGCGCGCCGGCCTCGGCCGCGGCGGCGCGGGCCCGGGCGGCGTGTCCGGCGGCTTCGGTGGCGGCGGCACGGGAGCGTACCGCTGCGCCGCTGGCGCCGTCGGCTGCGGAGCGTGCCTGGCCGGCTGCCGCGCCCGCGGTGTTGGCGTCCTGGCGGGCGCCGTCCGCCGCGGCCCGTGCTTCAGCGGCGTTGAGGGTACCGCGGCCGGAGGCGGCGATCGCCTCGGTGGCCTTGGCCTTGGCCTCCGCGGCCCGGTGGTTCTGCTCGGCCTGGAACGCCTTGTCCCGGGCCTCGTGAGCTGCCCGCTCGTCGCCACGGGCCCGCTCGTCCGCCTTGGCGGCGATGCCCTCCTTCTCGGCGGCGCTCGCGCGCGCAGAGGCGGCGGTGGCGGCGGCCGACTGGGCCTGGGCCCGCAGGGCTGAGGCAGTACGGGCCTCGGCCTCCGCACGAGCTCGTGCCGCCGCTGCGGCGTCGCGCTCGCGCTCGGCGCGGGCACGCGCCTCGGCGGCCAGCTTGCGCTCACGCTCGGCGATCTGGCGCTGCTCGGCAGCGATCTTCGCCTGCCGCTCGGCTTCGAGGCGGGCCGCACGGGTCTTCTTGGCGTGCTCCCACGCCTCCGCCTCGGCCTTCTCCGCCTCGACACGGGCCGTCTTGGCCCGGGCGGCCGCGTCGGCCGCGACCTTGGCCTGCTTCTCGGCGGCCGCGGCCATCGCAGCCGCCGCCTTGGCGTGCTGCTCGGCGTTGGCGCGCCACTGCTTGGCCTGCTGCTCGTGCGCCTCGGCCTCGTTCTTGGAGTTGAGCGCCGCGGCGTCGGCGGCCGTGGCGTCCACGGCGTGCTGGGCGGTCTCGCTCGCCTTGACCGCCGCGTCCGCGGCGGCCGCCATACCGGAGGCGACCTCGGACCACTGGACGCCGTGGGTCAGCCCGGTGTCCACCAGCTCGTCGGCCTGGATCTTGGCCTGGGCGGCCGCGACCTGGGCGGCCTTGGCCGCGTGGGTGGCGTACTCCACCTGGCGGGCCGCCTCGGTCTTGACCTTGTCGTACGAGGACAGGCGCTTGCCGGCGCGGTCGGCCGAGAGCATCCGGTCGGCCTCACGTGCGGCCGCGGCGGCCGACGTCATGGCGTTGGACGCGTCCTTGAGGGCCTTGACGGCTTCCCCGTGGTGGCCGATCAGCTTGGTACGGGCCTCGGCCGCGCGAGCGGCCTTGCGGGCCAGGTCCCGAAGCTTCTCGGCGGCTTCCTGGGCGTCCTTCAGGGCCTTCTCGTGGGCCGCCTGGTCATCGGCGTCCTTGCGCGCGGCGACCAGGTATCCCTTTTCCAGGAACTCCGCGATGACCGCGTCGTCGTTGGAGGCGAGTGCGGCCTTCGCCGCTGCCTGCACCTGCGGACCGCCGACCGTGGCGAGCATCTCCACGCGCTTGCGGAGTTCGGCCGCCCGCTCCTTGGCGGTCTTCTCGTCCTTCGCGTCCTGGTCACGTGCGATCTGCGCGCCGAATGCCAGGAAGTTCGCGCGGTCGGTGGCGGTGGCCTTGGAATCCAGTACGCGCTCGACCTCGGCGTTGAAGTGCGGCCCGCCGGTGCCGCGCATCGCCTCGATCTTCTTGCGGTTCTCGGCGTCGTCGCCGTTCTTCTTGTCCTTGGCTCGCTTGCGGGCCTCGGCCTCGCCGTGCTCCAGGAACTCCCGGATCGCGTTCGGGTCGTCGCTCTCCAGGGCCTTCTTGGCGGCCTCGCGGACTTCCTCTTCCTCGTCGAATTCCGCGAAGTCCTCGACGAGTTGACGGTCACGGTCCGCGCTCAGCCGGTCCAGCTGGGACGGGCCGGGCGCTTTCGTCGTGGCCCCGGGCTTCGGCAGCGACGCGGTGGCCGCGTCGAGCGTCGCCATCGCCTGGGCGAACGACGACTTCTCGGTGGGCTTGGCGGGAACGGCAGCCACGGCTTCGGTCGCCGTCGTGCCGAGCACCGCCATGGCGACCACCGCGGAGACGGCCTTGCTCATGGTTGCGGTCACGCGGGTGCGTGACCGTCCGGCTCTGGGCCGGAATCTGGCTATCAAGGGAAGGTCCCCCCTCGGTCAATGGATACAGAAATGAACCCTGCCCTGCCCGGATGCAGAAAGCATCCGGGCAGGGCAGAAGCACGAAAGCCGGGAATGGCGGCATGGAGAGAGCGGAAGGGACGGTCAGCCCTTGGACCGGCTCTCGCCTTCCTTGGCCCGGTCGAACATGTCCTGCCAGAAGGCGGCCGACTCGGCGGCGTCGGTCTTCTCCTTGGCCCACGCCTCACGGTTGGACTCGGCCGGCTCGTTGATGTTCTTCCAGATGCCGTCGGCGGAGTTCTTGGCCCGCTCGGCGACGGCCCGCCAGTTCTCCGTCTGGGTCTCGGCGGCACCCTGCTCGGCCAGCCACGCCTTGCGTGCGGCGTCGGCGTGCTCGGCAACCGCCTGCCAGGCCCGTTCGGCTTCCGCCCTGGCCTTCGCCGCGTCGGCGGCGCCCTTGACGGCCTCCTCGGCCGCCGCGGCCTCCTGGATCAGACGGGTCAGGGTGTGGTGGCGGACCGTTTCCGCGTCCGCGATCCGCGACCGGCGGCTCTCCAGGTCCAGCGTGGCACCGGAAACCCAGCCGTAGCCGAAGAACTCCGCGATGTCCTCGTCCGTGGCGCCGGGCCGCAGCGCCCACTGCGCCGCCGTCCGTACCTGCTCGCCCGGGTCGTCCTGGGCGAGACGGCGCACGACCTCGCGCTCGGCTTCGGCGACTTCCTGCTTGTGCTGGGTATCGGCCTCGCGCTGGGCACGGTCGCGCTTCTGGGCCTCGGCGTATCCCGTGCGGACGAATGCCGCCTGGTCGGCAGGCGTGCCCTTCAGCGCCCGCTCCGCGGTGGACCGCACCTCGGGCGAGTAGCTCTTGGTGTGGGTACGGATGACCCGCTCGATGAATGCCTTGTTGCGGGCCCTGGTGGTCCGCGCCCGGCCGCGGGCGTATTCGTAACCGCCGTCGGGGGCGAACCACTTCGCGATCGCCTCCGGGTCCTCACTCCGCAGTGCGTTCCAGGCCGATACGCGGACTTCCGCGAGCGGATGTGACGTCGCGAGGCGACGCACTTCCTTACGGGCGTTCTCAGCCGCCTCGGCGGTCATGAGTGCGGTCGCGTCGGAGTCCTGAGCAAAGGTTCCGCTCCGGGCTGCCGGAACACCGCCCGGGCCATCAGCCCAGGCCGGCGCCGTTCCCGCGACGGCGCTCGCCCCGGCCAGCACGCTGCACGTCAACGCCTGGGCAATCCACCACTGACGTTTCACTCAAGTCCCCTCGCAGAAGTTCGGCAGGCAGCACTGCACGGCTGCAACCGGTTACGTGAAAAGTGCGGACGTGAGGACGGTGCCGCCCCGCCGATCGGCACGGCACCGTCTCTTCACGGCCTGTGTCCGCCGCGCCTCGAACGGCGCGGCTCAGCCGGTCACTTGACCGGCTGGATGCGCCACTGCTGGGCGATGCCCTGGTTGCACTTCCACTGCCAGATCGCGGCACCTTCGGTGTCCTGGGCGTGGCCGATGTCCAGGCACTGGTCGCCGGTGTGGGTGGGACGGATCTCGTAGAGCTTGTTGATCGGGTCCAGGAGACCGAACGTCCATCGCTGCTGCTTGCCGCCGTTGCAGGGCCACTGCCAGACCTCGGCACCGGACTGGGGCTGCGATCGGCGCACCTCCAAGCAGCGTCCGCTGACCACGTTGCGCAGTTCGAAGGTGGAGTCCGCGGCGGCTACGACGCGCCACTTCTGGGCATCGTTGCCGTTGCAGGTGAGCTGCTGCACCTTCGTCTTGTCCCCCGCCGTGTAGGGGGAGGCGTCCAGGCACTTGCCGGTGTGGGCGAGCTGGAACCGGACGGTCTCCGCGACCGGGGCCGGAGCGGCACCTGCCGCGTGGGCGGTGGTCGTGCCGCCGGCCAGCGCGGCGACCATGCCGGCCGTGGCAAGCGCGGCTCGGGTGATCCGTGCCATCGTGTGGTTCTCTTTCTTCACAGTGTTGTCGTCACTCAGGGGAATGCGGTCGGCAGACGACGCGTCAGGCGTTCACCGGCAGGATGCGCCAGCGCTGGTTGTCGCCGCCGTGGCAGTTCCACTGTGCGACGTTGGTACCGTCGGCCGCCTCGCTGTGCTTGACCTCCAGGCAGAGGTTCGGCGCGTGCTCCGGGCGCAGCTCGAACAGTTCCTTGGCGACCTCGACCAGGCGGAACCTCCAGCGCTGGTGGTCGCCCTCACCGCACCACCACTGCCAGACGTTGTCGCCCGCCTTCGTCCCGGCGCCGCGCACTTCGAGGCACTTGCCGCTGTGCTTCGCCCGTACCTCGAAGGTTCCGTCACCGGCCGGGGCGAGCTCGAAGACCTGGTTGTCGAGGCCGTCGACGCAGGTCGACTGCTCGGCGTTGGCGCCGTTGCGGAAGCTGCCGTCGGCGATGGTGAGGCACTTGCCGCTGTGCGCGACCTGGAGCTTCACCGCGGCCGGCGCGGACGTGGCCGGGGCGGCGTGGGCGGTGGTCGCGCCGCCGACGAGCGCGGTGAGACCGGCGGCGGTGGCCAGCGCGGCTCGGATGGGCCGAGACATCGTGTGTTCCGTTCTTCTTTTCAAGATGGTGACGTCGGTGACGTCGGGTGGTTCAGGCGGTGCGGTCAGCCGGCGAGCGGCGTGGAGACGTTCCAGGTGGCGTCCTGCTCGAAGTCCTTGGCCGCGTCGTAGCCATGCTTGCCGTTCTTGACGGCCGCGTAGAGGTCTCCCTTGTGCTGCCGCAGCATGTGGCCCTTGTTGGACACGGACTCGAAGGACGTGCCGGAGCCGGCGAGGGCCTTGCGCGCACACCAGCTGGCGTCCTTGGCGAACTGCGGGGTGCCGTCGTTCGGAGCGATCCGCGCCCGGAGGTCCTTCAGCGACAGGTAGAAGCCGGGCTTGCGCACGGACTCGAAGGAGTAGCAGCCGGGTCCGCCGGCCAGCGCGTCCTTGACGACCCAGGTGGCGTCCTCGCGGTCGGTTTCCTTGCCCTTGGCGTTCACCGGGGTCAGGAAGGTTTCGCCGCCGTCGACGCTGGACTGACGGATGTACCAGCCGCTCAGCTTGGGTGCCTGGAGAGACTGCCGCAGGGCCCGGTGCTGACCTTCGAGAAGGAAACGGGAGACGGCCTCGGGTCCGCCCTTCAGTGCCTTCTCCGCCGCGGCGACGAGGTTGGGGCGCACGCCGGTCTTCGCGGCCTGGGCCTGGATCGCAAGGGCCTCGTTGCGCTCCTTCTCGGCGATCTTCTTGGCGTAGATCTCGGCGTCACGCTTGTAGGCCTGGGCGGCCCCGGAGTGGATGAACGTCTTCCAGTTTGCCGCGTCGGAGCTGTTCAACGCCTTCTGGGCCGCGGCGAAAAGCTCGGAGCGCTGGGCCTCGACCGGCGTCAGGCGGATCAGCTCGCGAATGAAGTTGTCGTCGCCGAGGCTCAGCATCGCCTCGGAAGGCACGACGCCGAACAGGGAAGCGGCACTGTTGCGGGCGTTCAGCTCCTTGCGGCGCTCGGCCTCCTCCCGGTTCTTCTGCTCCAGCTCCTTGCGCTCGTTCTCCATGTCGCGGTCGTGGGCCTCACGAGCACCGTTGGTGATGAACTCGCGCCAGACGGCCGTGTCCTTCTCGCCCAGGGCGTTGGAGGCGGCCTTCTTGACCTCCGGTCCGGCGGCGTCATGCTTCATGATCGCGCGGATGAAGTTGTCGTCGCTGAGCGCCAGCAGGTCCGGGCTGTTCGGAATGCCGATCGCGATCAGGGCCTGGGTCTTGAGCGTCCGCGCCATGCGGTCGGCGGCCGCCTGCTCCTCCTCCCGCTTCCGGTCGACCTCGCGCGCCTCGCCGACGCCGGTGGTGATGAAGCGGACGTGGTCATCGGCGGAGGTGCTGGCGATGGCCTCCTCGGCGGCCTGGCGCACCGCGCTCAGCTTTTCGCCGGCGTCCTTGGCGTGCTCCCACAGCACGATGATGAAGTCGCGGTCGCTCATCCCGAGCTGTTCCGAGGTCACCTCGAAACCGAGCTTGTACGCCGCGTCGACCCGGTTCTTCTCGCTGGTGCGGATGACGTCCGCCGCGCTCACCGCCCCCGAAGGAGCGGCGAAGGCGCCGGCCGGAGCGGCGATGCCGGTGACGGCGGCCAGGGCCGTCGCGGTGATGATGCCGTGCGTGACGAGGCGCCGGGCGCGGGTGGAACCGGTGCGCGCAGGGCTAATGTCGCTCTTATGCATTTTTGTTATCAGGAACCCCTCTAGCCCCCCGTACGGGCGACCTGGATGTGTACACGACGAACGCCAGGGAAGTCTTAATGTTCTCTTAAAAAGAGTCAAATCAGACTTTCCAAAGTTGTCCGCTTTCGCCGCCTACTGACCGCCTGGTACGTTTTCAGCCCGACCACTCGCGGAACACGGGGCCCCTCGCGCTCCGGAGGCGTCCGCCAGCGACGGGGTCAGCGACCAGCCACCAGCAGCGTCTGCAAAATCCGCCCGCAGTCCCCCGCCCCGTCAAACAGCTGACCGCCCGCCACCCCCGACCCACCGGGACTGGCAGCCGTCGCCGAGCGGATGCACAGCCATTCACCAACCGGCTCGCGGTGCAGCGCCAGTGTGATGTCGGTGTTGATGACGAACTGGCGGACGTGGTCGAGTTCGAAGGAGACCGCCCAGTTGCTGTCCGCCAGGGTGAGCGCGCGGGTGAGCGGGGTGTCCGGTTCGCCGGATATCAAGGGGATGCGTTGGCGTGCCCAGGCCGTTCCCGGGCCGGGGGTGTCGAAGTTCTTGCCGGGCTCGAAGCGCCATTCCATGGCGGCGATGTAGCCGTCCAGGTGCGCGCCTGCCATGGTCTGCGGCGCCTGCGGTCCGGGCAGGGGTGGCGGGTCGGTCTCTGGGCGCAGTTGTGGGGTGTCGGCCGGGCCGGCGGCGATTCGCCAGGCCCGGGCCAGCATCACCGTGTCGCCGCCCGAGGTCAGTTCGCCTTCGATCAGCTCCGTACGTCCGCCGGAGCGGAGGGTGCGTACCTGGACGTGCAGTTCCGCGACGGGTACCGGGCGCGGCAGGTCGACGGTGATACGTGCGACACGGAATCCTTCGCGGGCCTCGTGCTCCTCCAGGGCCCGGCCCAGCAGGGCCGATGGCGGGCCGGCGTGTTGGGTTTTGGGGCTCCACGGTCCTGCGGTGGCGGGACTGCTTTCGTAACGGCCGTCGCCGAGGCTCCTGTAGAAGGCCTGGTCTGCTGCTTCCGGCTGCTCAGCCGGCCAAAGATCGGTCATGGGGACTGCCTACTGCACGCCTGCCGTTCCGGGCAATGGATGTTCAGAGGGCGCGAACGCGCGCTGTGTGGGCGGGCACAGAGGGTAGGTGGGTTCGGCGGGTTCACCTCACCCTGACCGGCAAGCTCCGCAGTCCGTTCTGGAAGTTGGAGACCAGTCGGACCGGCTCCCCTGCCAGTTCCAGGCCGGGCAGCTGTTCCACCACATGCCGCAGCACCGCCCGCATCTGTACGCGCGCGAGGTGGCTGCCCAGGCAGAAGTGCGGGCCGAAGCCGAAGCTGACGTGGTCGTTCGGGGTGCGGGTGAGGTCGAAGCGGTCCGGGTCGGTGAAGACCGTTTCGTCGCGGTTGGCGGAGGCGTGGTAGACCACGACCTTCTCGCCGCGTCGGATGCGCTGTCCGCCGAGTTCGGTGTCGCGGGTGGCGGTACGGCGGAAGTCGATGACCGGGGGCCAGTAGCGCAGCATTTCCTCGACCGCGCCGGGGAGCAGCTCCGGTTCCCGGCGGAGGCGGGCGAACTGGTCCGGGTGCTTGAGGAGGGTGAGCAGGCCGCCCGGGATGCCGTTGCGCAGCGTCTCGTTGCCGGCCACGGCGAAGAGGAAGAACATGTTCTCGAACTCGGCGCGGGTCAGGCCGCCCTCCCGCAGGTGTGCCATGACGGTGCCGGGGCGCGGGTCCCCGGCCAGCGCGTGGGCGTACGCGAACATGTCGGCGAGTGCGCGGCGTGAGCGTGGGTTGGCCGGGCGGCCGTCCGGGCGGAGTGCCGGAGCGGGGCGGGCGCGGAGTGCGGCCCGGCCCATCGGGCTGAGGCGGGCGGGGTCGGCGGTCTCCGAGGTGGCGTACGCGGCGTCCTGGTAGCCGATGACGCGGTTCGACCAGTCGAAGAGCAGCTGCCGGTCCTCCTCCGGGACGCCCATGACGTGGGCCAGCGTCCAGACGGGGAGGTCGCCGGCCACGGTGACGAAGTCCGCCTCGCCCGCTTCCGCCACCTCCGCCACCAGGTGCGCGGCCCGCGCGTCGATGACCTGCTCCAACTCCCGTACGGCACGAGGGGTGAAGGCCGCGGCGACGACCCGCCGGATGCGCCCGTGGTCCGGCGGGTCCCGGTTGAGCATCATCGCCCGGACGAACGCGAGGTCGTCCTCGGTGTCGGGGTCGCGGATCTGGGTGGCGCCCAGGTACGAGGAGTAGACCTCGGGGGTGCGCAGGACGTGTTTGACGTCGGCGTGCCGCAGCACGGCCCAGTAGCCGGGCCCGGCCGGCCAGCCGTCGACCGGTGGCTCCTCGACCCAGCACACCGGCCGGGTGGCGCGCAGCCGGCGGAACAGGTCGTACGGGACCGCGGTGGCGTACGTCCACGGTGTGAACACGTCGGCTGTTCTCACGCAGGCGACCGTACGGTATTCCATCGTTCGAGGGAATCAAGCCCGTTCGGCGGCTGTTGACGGCCAGCGTTGCGCAACATCACGGGCGTGAAGGCATCGCAACGTTTCCGCAGCGTCCAACCTGCGCTTTTGATACCGCTGTTGGTGGCCCTCGCGGTGCTCCTCGCACCGCGCGCCGCGCACGCCCGGCCACTCGCGGCCCCGGCCCGGCCCGCTGACGCCTGTGCGAGCGCGGGGGTGCACAAGCCGGTGCAGGGGCCGAGGCACGAACCGAGGCACGAGTCGAGGCACGAACCGACCGGCTGGGCGACACCGCCGGACTGGGACTGGGACTGCCCCACGCCCACCCCGACTCCCACCCCCACCCCCTCACCCACACCCACACCCACACCCACCAAGCCGCCCAGACCCACCCCCACACCACCGTCGCCCTCCCCCACACCCACGTACACCCCACCCCCGAAGCCCACCCCCACGCCGCCGCGCCCACAGCCCCGGCCGCCCGCCCCCGCCGCCCCCACGCCGACGCAGGCCCCACCCCGCCCCACCCCCAGCGAATCCGCGGCCCCTGCGCCACCGCCGCCGTCCAGCCGCCCCGCGTCACCCCGTCCCACACCGACGCCCAGTCCGTCGGTCGTACTGCCCCGTACGTACGTCCCGTCGGCCCGTAAGCAGCACAGCAGCCGTTCGGTTGTCACCACCATGCTGCTGATCACCGCGCCCGCCGTGCTGGCGGCCGCCGCACTGCGCCCCCGTTCGTCCAGCTCGTCCGGTTCATCCGGGCGCCGTTCCTCGTAGGAGGTCACCTTGTCGGAATGGCTGGTACTGACCATCGCGATGGCCGCCGTCTGCGCCGTCGTACTGACCATCACCGTCCTCAAGCAGCGCCGTATCGGCGAGGACGACGACCCGTCCGAGACGCCCGACGTCATCGAGTACATGGTGATGATGGTGGGGGTGGTCTACGCGATCGTCCTCGGCCTCGCCATCGCCGGGGTCTGGGAGGCCCGCGGCGCGGCCGAGGACACCGTACGGACCGAGGCGCAGGCCCTGCACGAGGTCAGCGAGCGGGTACGGGCCTACCCGGAGGCCACACGGGACCGTATCCGGGCGGACGTCGACGCCTATGTCTCGCACGTCGTCCACCAGGAGTGGCCGGCCATGGCCGAACAGGCGCAGGTCACCGACCGGGGCAACGAGCTGCTGGGCAAGGTACGGGCCGCGGTGACCGATTACCGGCCGCGTGACGATTTCGAGAGCCAGTCCTACCAGCCCCTGCTCGACCAGGTCGCGGCGGCGGACGACGCCCGCAACGCGCGGGCGGACAGCATCGATCCGACCCTGCCGCCGATGGTCTGGTTCGGGCTGATCACCGGAGCCGTGATCACCATCGGGCTGATCTTCATGTTGCAGATCCGCCGGTCGGGCCGGGAGTTGCTGATGGCCGGTCTCTTCAGCGCCCTGATCGCCTTCCTGCTCTTCCTGGTCTGGGACTTCGACGCCCCGTTCAGCCGGGGCATCACGACGTCGGCGGATCCGTTCACGGAACTCTTCCCGGGGGTGTGAGGCAGCAGGGCTGCGGGACCCAGATTGGCGAGGCCCCTGCGGCTCGTGCGCGAGGTACAAATCCGGCGACGGCGATGGGCGTCCCGTGCGATCATCCGCGCATGCCGAACATCTCGACCGGGCTGCCCTTCACAGAGGCCCTGCAGAACCGGCTCGGCCCGGCCCGCCACGCGGTGCGGCTGGGCAGCAGTCCGCGCTCCCGGGTGTGGCGGGTCGAACTGCGCGGCGCGCCCGCGGTGGTCAAGCAGGCCGTGGAGAGCGCGGACGCCGATGAGCGGTACGCCCGTGAGGTGGCCGCGTTGCGGCTGGCCTCGCGGGTGACGCCGCCGGTGGTACCGCGGCTGCTCGGCACCGACCCGGAGGTGCGCGTCCTGGTGCTGGAGCACGTCGAGCACCGGCGGCCGTCGCCGGACTGGGTGGTTGGTTACGCGGCGGCGCTGGCCCGCCTGCATACGGCCACACATGCAGGCGGGCATACGGCCACCGTGTCCGGACCGGCGGACGGTGTGGCACTGCCCGACTGGTCGGGTCCGTCCGGCGCGGACACCGGCGCGTTCCTCGCCCTCGCCGACCGCCTCGCGGTGCCGGTGCCGGCCGAGGCGGAAGTGGAACTGCAAGCCCTGCTGCGGCGGCTCGGCTCCGCGCCCGGTGGCGCGCTGCTGCACGGTGATCCTTGTCCCGGCAACGACCTGCACACTCCGGACGGCATCCGGTTCATCGACTTCGAGCAGTCCTCCCTGGGCAACGGCCTCACCGAACTCGCCTACCTGCGCATGGGGTTCCCGACCTGCTGGTGTGTCACGGACACGCCCCGGCCGCTGCTGCGCGAGGCGGAAGCCGCGTACGGGGCTGCCTGGGAGGCGACGACCGGCAGCGCGCCGCCCGGTGACCTCGTCGACGCGTGCGCGGGCTGGCTGATCCGGGGGGACGCGCTGGTCCAGCGCGCGCATCGCGGGACCGTGGATCACCTCGGCCGGCTCCCCGAGGAGGACTGGGAGTGGGGCACGGTCACCGCGCGGCAGCGGCTCGCGTACCGGCTCGGTGTCGTCACCGGGCTCACCGCCGATCGCGACGACCTGCGCGGTCTCGGCCGTCTCGCCGGCGCGATGCGTACGCGGATGCTCAGCCGCTGGCCCGCCCTCACCCAGCCGCCGCAGGAGCGCCCGCCGGACGACTGACGGCCTTGCAACCGTTACGGTCCTACGGCCCTACGGCGAGGGGCCGTTGGCGCATTCCCCGTCCGTTCACGCCGCTGCCTGTTCAGCGTGTCCTTCCTGTGCTTCGATGCTGCGATCGTCTGTTCGTACCGGGGCGGCAGAGCGGCAGAGAGACCGGGGTGGGCGCATGGATCGGCGGGGGTTCCTGAAGGGGACGGCAGCGGTGTCGGCCGCGGGGGTGCTGGTCGGAGCCGGTGGCGGGCAGTCCGCCGCGGCCGTCGGGCGCCCGGCCTCCCGGCCCCGGCGCGCCACCTCCGTACAGGACTGGATGGCGGCACTCCCGGACGGTACGGAGCTGCGACGGCTGTCCATACCGGGCACCCATGACTCCGGGGCGCGGTACGGCGGACCCTGGGTCGCCTGCCAGAACACCACCGTCGCGCAGCAGCTGGACAGCGGTATCCGCTTCCTGGACGTACGCTGCCGGGCCATCGACTCGGTCTTCGCGATCCACCACGGCGCGTTCTACCAGAACCTGATGTTCGGCGATGTGCTGGTGGCGTGCCGGGCGTTCCTCAAGGCGCATCCCTCGGAGACCGTGCTGATGCGCGTCAAGCAGGAGTACTCCGAGGAGAGCGCGGCGGAGTTCCGGCGGATCTTCGACATCTACCTGGACGGCAAGGACTGGCGGTCGCTGTTCCGGCTGGACGGCACGCTGCCCTCCCTGGGGCAGGCCCGGGGGAAGGTCGTGGTGCTGGCCGACTCCGACGGGCTGCCGGGTGTGCGGTACGCCGATTCGCGTGTCTTCGACATCCAGGATGACTACATGGCCGAGCCGCTGCGCAAGTACCCGATGGTCGAGGGGCAGTTCCGCAAGGCCGTCAAGGAGCCCGGCAAGCTGTTCGTCAACTACGTCAGCACCGCGGCCCTGCTGCCGCCCCGCTCCAACGCTGACCGGCTCAACCCGCGGGTGAAGGACTTCCTGAACGGTGCGGAGGCGCGCGGCTGGTCGGGGCTGGGCATCGTCCCGATGGACTTCCCCAACGAAGCGGGCCTGGCCGAGACGCTGATCCGGCACAACACGGGAGCGTGACCGTGCGGACACGAAGCCGTAAGGCCGTACGTCCCCGCGGATCGTGGCGCCCGGGCTGGGCGGGTCTGGTGCTCGCCTTGCTGCTGCCGCTGCTCACCGTACCGGCGGCGGAATCGCCCGCGTACGCGGCAGGCGCACCGGCGCGCGGCGCGGCGCGTGTCGTCGCCGAAGTGCCGGTCGGCGACCGGATGCTCGACCTGGGGATCTCGTCCTCCGCGACCGGCGCGCCGGTCAAGTGGGTCCGGCTGCTGCTGCCGAAGGGCTGGTCGAAGAGCGCCTCCCGTACGTGGCCGGTGCTGTGGCTGCTGCACGGTGGCGGCGGCAACCACCGGGACTGGACCGCCAACACCCATGTCGAGCAGCTGGCCGCCGACCGCGACGTGCTCGTCGTCATGCCGGAGACCAGCGGCTGCAGCAGTTACAGCAACTGGTACAACGGCGGGAAGTGGGGCGCACCGGCTTGGGAGACGTATCTCCTCGACGAACTGCGGCCGCTGCTGGAACGGGACTACCGGGCCGGGACGGCGCGGGCCGTCGCGGGGTTGTCGATGGGCGGGCTCGGCGCGCTGAAGTTCACCGCGGCGCGCCCCGGTATGTTCCGCGCTGCCGCCTCGTACAGCGGCGCCGTCAGCCCCTTGTACCGGTCGACGGACGGCGGCCTCTCCGGCCCGGACGGTGTCAAGCTGGGCGCGCTGTCCTGCCTCGTCGACTGGAAGCGGGTCTGGGGCGAGCCCGGCTATCCGTTCGACACCGACGACCCGGCCGACCTGCGCCAGCAGTGGCTGTGGAAGCGCAACAGCCCGGTGGAGCAGGCAGCCTCGCTGCGCGGTACCCCGCTGTACCTGTCGTACGGGGACGGGACGACCGACGGCGGTCCGGGCTGGTCGTGGGGCGATGGTGACCGCCCGCCCACACCGTCGCCCGCGCGCTGCACCGACCCGCCCGTGCACGGCACCCAGGACCCGGTCGAGCGTGCCGTGTACGGGATGAACCAGGAGCTGCGCGGCAGGCTGGCGCAGCTGGATATCCCGGCAACGGTGTGCGCCTCCAAGGGTGGGCACTCCTGGCCTTACTGGGAGCGTGAGCTGGTGGCGTCGTTCCCGATGCTGATGAGCGCGCTCGGCGCCTGAGCGGGTGGGGGCGTGCGGGGCCCCGCCCGGACGGCGGCCCCGCACCGGAACCGTATGATCTGCTGATGAGTACGACCGAGCGTGACCGCGTCCCGTGGTCCCCGGCCCCGGGCGGGCCGCGCAGGCGCCGCCGGGCCGCCGCCCTCGGCCTCTGTGCCGCACTCACCCTGACCTGCGCCGGTACGGTCCTGGCCGTACGGGCCTTCGCGCACGGCGGGTTCCTGGCGTCCGGTGACCCGGTCACGGGCTCGTACGCCGGGGAAGCGGCCGACGGCGACGCGGCGGCCGATGCTCTGCTCTCCGGCCCGTACACCGAACGCCCGGGTCCCCCGCGCGCCACCACCCGTGCGGCGGCGGGACGGGAAGCGGCGGCGGAAGCGGACCGGGCAGCGGCGCCGGCGGTGCCGGAGAAGACGGCCGACCTGCCGGTGTCGCGGCCGCTCCGGGCCGCCCCGGCAGCCGTCTCCCCCGCCGTCGGCCCACTCTTCTCGCCCGGCAGCGACGGTGACGCCGACCACCACTGCACCGCGAGCGTGGTGCACTCCCCGGCAGGCGACCTGGTCGTCACCGCGGCGCACTGCGTCTACGACGGCGGCTTCCGTACGAATCTCGTCTTCGCTCCCGGCTACCACGACGGCGTCCTGCCGTACGGCGTGTGGGTGCCGTACCGTATCGACGTCGACCCGCGTTGGGCAGAGGACCGCGACGACGGCCACGACGTGGCGTTCCTCCGGGTGCGCCGCCCGCACGGCGCCGGGCCCGGTGAGCGGCGCGTCGAGGAGCTGACCGGCGCCGAGCAGATCCGCTTCTCCCCGCCCGCCGGTCTGCCGACGCGGACCGTCGGCTATCCCGACGACCGCGAGACGCCCGTCAGCTGCCAGAACACCACCACCGCGATGCCCGGCCAGCTGCGTTTCGACTGCGCCGGCTTCCCCAACGGGACCAGCGGCGGCCCGATGCTCACCGGCATCGACCCGGCGACCGGCCTCGGGACGGTGACCGGTGTCATCGGCGGCCTGGACGAAGGCGGCGACGACGCGACCTCGTACAGCAGCCGGTTCGGTCCGGACATCGCCGCCCTGTACCGGCGCGCCACCGCGGAACGGGTCTGAGCTTGTTCTTTAAGGTGCGGGGTCGAAATGGGTCTCGCACTATGCCGCTCACCTGGGCATTCGCCGGACGTAGAGACGGCCTTCGTCTGAACATGTGCTCCGACCAAGGCGCACTGATCGAGACGAAGGCCGTGAAGATGAGTCTGCTGCCTAACGCCAGTCCCGGGGAAGCGTTCGGGCAAGCGTCACGCTTCCGGGAGGACTTATTCGACTGCCTGACGGCTCGCGGCGGCACGCTGTTCGAGCTGACCGACGCGTTGTTGTGTGCGGACGGGCCGGTGACCACGCCGGTGGACCTGACGTTGACGGCCGAGCACCGGTGCGGGCACGGGGCGATGTACGACGCTCTGAACAGCGGAAGCGTCGATGTGCCGCGGTTGCGGCAGGTGCTGGCCGGGCTGCCGCAGCCGCAGGCTGCTGACGGGCGCCTGGTCCTGGCGGTGGACGTCACCCACTGGTTGCGGCCGGACGCGCCGACCAGCGCGGACCGCTTGTTCTGCCATGTCTACGGCCGCAGCGGCCGGTCCTCGGACCAGTTCGTGCCCGGCTGGCCCTACTCGTTCGTCGCCGCACTGGAGGCGGGCCGCACCTCCTGGTGCCAGATCCTGGTCGCTGTCCGGCTGGGGCCGGCCGACGACGTCGCGGAGGTCACCGCTGACCAGGTCCGGCGGGCCGTCCGGGACCTCATCGACATGGGACGGTGGTCCGCGGGTGACCGCGACATCCTCATCGTCTTCGACGCCGGCTACGACGCCCCGCGCATGGCCTACCTCCTGGCCGGCCTGCCGGTCGAGGTGCTGGGACGGATGCGCACGGACCGGGTGATGCGCCGGCCGGCGCCTTCCCGCACGGAGTTCTACCGGGCCCATCCCCGCGGCGGGCACCCGCCCAAGCACGGCGGCAACGCCCCCCTTCCCATCTGGCTGTGGACGTCCGCCACCGGCCTGACCTGCCAGGAGGCGACCTGCGCTGGCAAGCCCTCCTGCGCAGATTCGACCTTGAGCACACCTTCCGAATGATCAAGCAGACACTCGGCTGGACCCGCCCGAAGCTCCGCACCCCCACGGCGGCCGACCGGTGGACCTGGCTCGTCGTCGCCGCCCACACCCAGCTCCGCCTCGCCCGGCCGCTGGCCGCGGACCTCCGCCGCCCCTGGGAGAAGCCCGCCGAGCCCGGCCGGCTCACCCCCACGCGGGTCCGCAGGGGGTTCAGAAACCTCCGCCCGAACCTGCCGTGCCCGGCCCGCGCGCCGAAACCCACCCGGCCCGGCCCCGGCAGCCCCCTCGGCTCGAAAAACAAGCGGCGCACCACCCGCTACGGCGCGGGCCCGCGCTAGAACGGTAGGACAAGCTGAGGCGGCCCGTCCGAACGCCCTACTTCCCGCGCGGCACCACGGCCTTGAGGGCCTTCGGCAGCGGGTACCAGTCGGCGGTCACGATGCTGCCGTGGGCGGCGGCGAGCTGGTTGACGCGGGCGAGCGCCTGGGCCTCGGTGGGCTCGGTGCCGTCGATGACCGGGGGCACCTTGTGCGCGTCGGTCATGATCAGGAGGTAGTGGCGGCTGTCGTACCAGGCGGTGTCGATACCGTCCTTCAGGTACGTCGCGGCGTCGCCGTCGAAGACCACGAACCAGGGGCGCAGTGCCGCGTCGGTGTACCGGGTGCGCGGGTCGCCCTTGGCCGCGCCGTGCACCGCGGGGAAGGCGGTGGACCGCGCGAGCTTGCCCTGGGCGGCGAGGTCCTTCAGGTGGGTGGCGTATTCGCGGTCGGTCCACAGCTTGTCGAGCGGGTTGTTCTCCTCGACCGTGCCGGGTATCAGCTCGAAGAGGAACTTGCCGTTCAGCGCGGAGCGGGTGGGCCAGCCGTTCGCCCGTACGGCCTCGTCGAGGTCGCGGTGGCCGGCGGCCAGGTCGCCGGGCCCGTACACGGCGTCGCCCAGCCGGGCGCGGACCAGTTCGTCGAAGGCGGCCGGGCCCCGGCCGCCCTTGTCGTTGAAGCCGTCCTTCATCTCGACCTTGACCGTGATGGGCCGGTGGCCGGGGTGGGCGTCATGCCATGCCCTCATGTCGGCGAGGCAGCCGCCGAAGTCCTGGTCACGCTTTTTGGTGCGCAGCTCGCCCGCGGTGGTGGCGTTGACGCAGTTGCTGTTGTTGGCGAACGGGTTGCTGTGCGAGACCCGCCAGGTCTTGCCGAGCGCGTTGGTCCACAGGTCCAGTTCGACGAGGCTCGCGCCGGAGTCCAACGCGTCGGCGAAGTAAGGGTACTTGGCCTTCTCATAGGCGTTGTGGACACCGACGGACGTGGTGGCGCCGTACGATCCGGCGGGCTGTGCCGCGCCGGCCGGGGCCCCCGCCGCCAGCACCACCGCGGCCGCGACCGCCACCGTACCCGCGCTCCGTGTTCTGCTCATGGTCCCCCGCATTCACTCCACTGGCCCCCCGGCAGCCCCCTGTGGCTCCGGAATCACCAGCCCCTCCGGTCGAAGGAGCAGCGTACGGGAGTTGACGGGTGGTCCGGTGGCCGGGTGGGTACGCGGGCCGGGAAACGCCGTGAAGAATGAGCAAACATGGACGTGAGGGAGATGTACGGCACCGTGGACACCGTGGACACACCTCTGCACGACGCGGCCTTCCGGGGGCGGTCATGAGCGGCGACCGCGCCCGGATCCGGGCTCTTCTGGACACCTACGGCCGGACCTACGCCGACGAGGCCGGCATCCGGCTGACCGACACCCCGCAGCCGCTGTACCGGCTGCTGGTGCTCTCCTGCCTGCTCAGCGCCCGTATCCAGGCGAATATCGCGGTGGCGGCGAGCCACGCGCTGTCCAAGGCGGGACTGCGGTCCGCGCGGCGGATGAAGGACGCGACCTGGCAGCAGCGGGTGGACGCCCTCGGCGAGGGCGGTTACCGGCGCTATGACGAACGCACCGCGACCCAGCTGGGTGACGGCGCCGAGCTGCTGCTCGACACGTACGGCGGCGACCTGCGCCGGATGCGGAAAGCGGCGGACGGCGACACGGACCGGCTGCGCAAGCTGCTGCGCGAGGTGCCCGGCCTCGGGCCGGCGGGCGTCGACATCTTCCTGCGGGAGGCCCAGGCCGTGTGGCCCGAGCTGGAACCGCACCTGGACGCGAAGGCGTTGCAGGGCGCGGAGCGCGTGGGACTGCCGACCACACCCGACGCGCTGCTCAAGGCCGCCGGGAAGAAGACGGAACCCGCCGTACTGGCGGCGGCGCTGGTGCGTGCGGCCCTCGACAAGAAGGGCGCGGAGGAGATCCGTAAGGCGAAGTGAGCGGCCGGGAGCGGACGGCATACGGCGGCCCCGGCCCCCGAGGGGGACGGGGCCGCCGGCCGCGGGGGCTCACGGTGTCGAGGTGAGCAGCCCCCTGGCCGTCGCCGCGATCGCCTGGGCGTCGATGCCCGCGGCGCGCAGCTGCTCCTCCGGGGACGCCGACCCGGGCATGGTGCGCACCGCGAGCCGGGCCAGACGCGGCACCGGCCGGCCGTCGGTGAAGGCGTCCAGCACCGCGTCGCCGAGACCGCCCTCGGGGTGGTGGTCCTCCACGGTGACGATCCGCCCGGTGACCTCGGCGGCCTCCCGCAGCGTGGGCAGGTCCACCGGCTTGAGGGAGTACAGGTCGATGACGCGGGCGGCCACGCCCTCCTCGGCCAGCGTGTCGGCGGCGGCCAGCGCCTCGTGGACGGTCACCCCGGCGGCCACGATGGTGACCCGGTCCTCGGGGGTGGACCGCAGCGTCTTGCTGCCGCCGATCGGGAAGTCCTCCGCGGGCCCGTAGATGACGGGGCTCTCGCCCCGGGACGTCCGCAGGTAGCGGATGCCGCCCGCGTCGGCCATGGCGGCGGTCAGGCGGGCCGCCTGGTTGGCGTCGCACGGGTACAGGACGGTGCTGCCGTGCACGGCGCGGAACGCCGCCAGGTCCTCCAGGCCCATCTGCGAGGGGCCGTCCTCGCCGATGGCGACGCCCGCGTGCGAGCCGACGAGGTTGAGGTCGGCCCGGCTGACGGCGGCCATCCGGACGAAGTCGTAGGCGCGGCTGAGGAAGGCGGCGAAGGTGGTGGCGTACGGCACCCAGCCGCGTACCTGCATGCCGACCGCGGCGGCCACCATCTGCTGCTCGGCGATGTAGCACTGGAAGTACCGGTCGGGGTGGGCGTCGCCGAACATCTGGGCGCGGGTGGAGTCGCCGACCTCGCCGTCCAGCGCCACCACGTCCTCCCGGGCCGCGCCGAGCGCGGCGAGCGCCTCGCCGAAGGCGTCGCGGGTGGCGACCGCGTCGCCGACCTTGTAGTCCGGCAGTTCCGGCGCGCCGCCGCCGGCCCGGGGGCGCGGTGCGGCGTCACGCGGCCGGTGCACCTCCACGTGCAGGTCGCGGAGGCCGCCCAGCTCCTCGATGGCCTCCGCCGCGTCCTTCAGCGGCTTGCCGTGCTTGCCTTCCTGGTCGGCCACCGCACGCACGCCCTGGCCCTTGCGGGTCTTCGCGATGATGGCGGTGGGCCGGTCCGTGGTGGCGGCCGCCTCGGCGTACGCGCGGTCCACGGCCGCCACGTCGTGGCCGTCCACCTCGACGGTGTGCCAGTCGAAGGCCCGGATGCGGCGCGCGTAGGCGTCCAGGTCCCAGCCGTGCCGGGTCTCGCCGCGCTGGCCGAGCCGGTTGACGTCGATGATCGCGGTGAGGTTGGCCAGCTTCTCGTACCCGGCGTGCTCGAACGCCTCCCACATCGAGCCCTCGGCCAGCTCACTGTCGCCGCACACCACCCACACGCGGTACGGGACACGGTCCAGGTCGCGGCCCGCCAGCGCCAGGCCGACGCCGAAGGGCAGGCCCTGGCCGAGCGAACCGGTGGCCACGTCCACCCACGGGATGCGCGGGGTGGGGTGCCCCTCCAGCAGGCTGCCGTTCTTGCGGAAGGTCAGCAGCTGCTCGTCGGTGAGCGCCCCGGCCGCCTTGCCCATGGCGTACACCAGGGGCGAGGCGTGTCCCTTGGAGAAGATCAGGTGGTCGTTGCCGGGGTTCTCGGGGTCGGCGAAGTCGTAGCGCAGGTGTTCGTCGAGCAGTACGGCGGCCAGGTCGGCCGCGGACATCGAGGAGGTCGGGTGGCCGGAGCCGGCGGCGTCGGCGGCCCGTACGGAGTCGACGCGCAGCTGCTGTGCCAGCTCGCGCAGCCGGTCGTACCGGGTGTCGGCACCCGGGTCGTTCTGCGTGGTCATCAGGTTCCTTCCGCTTTTCGGGGTTTTTCGGGCGTGTCGTCCGCCGTCGTCCGCTCCCCCGCCGCCGGCTCCCCCTTTCCGCCGTCCGCCGGCACCCGGGCCAGCTCGGGTGCCGCCGTGTCCAGCGGCACCGACCAGGAGCGCACCAGGCCCAGCTGGACGCCCTGGCGCGGCAGCGCCGCGTCCAGCAGCCAGTCGGCGGCGACCCGGACCCGGTTCCCGGGCATCGCCATCAGGTGGTAGCCGCGGGTCACCACGTTGGCGACCGGGCCGGACAGCGGGACGTGCAGCGGGTTGGCGGCGGCCTGCACCCCGCCGAGGTCGACCATGAAGCCCAGGTCGTGGTGCTTGTAGGCGCGCGGCTCACCCTGCCCGTAAGAGGCGGCGACGTTGTGGGCCGCGACCTTGCCCTGGCGCTGCGCGTGCTGGGCGGTCATCGGCGTCGTCTCGCCCGGCCGGGTCAGATCCGGTACGGCGGCGGCGTCGCCGCAGGCGAGCACCTCGGGGTGGCCGGGCACGGCGAGGAACTCGTCCACGCACAGCCGGCCGCGTTCGGTGGGCAGCCCCAGCGACTCGACCAGCGGGTCCGGCCGGACGCCGACGCACCAGATCAGCGACCGGGTGTCGACGGACGTGCCGTCGTTCAGGAGCACCCCGTCGGAGGTGGCCTCCTTGACGGAGGTCTTGGTACGGATCTCGACGCCGCGTTTGCTCAGCACCCGGTGCGCGGTGCGCGACAGGCGGTGGTCCAGTTCGGGCAGCACCCGGTCGGCGAGGTCCAGCAGGATCCAGCGCGGCCGTGGCGCGTCGCGCAGCCCGGCGTTGTGGCGCGCCAGCGACTCGGTGAACGTCACGCCGTGCGCGGCGACTTCCGTTCCGGTGTAGCCCGCGCCGACCACGACGAAGGTCATGCGGGCGGCGCGCTCGGCCGGGTCCTCGGCGGCGCCCGCCAGCTCGATCTGGCGGGTCATGTGGTCCCGCAGGTACAGCGCCTCGGGCATCCCGCGGAAGCCGTGCGCGTGCTCGGCGACGCCCGGGATGGGCAGCAGCTTGTTGACGCTGCCGACGGTCAGCACGAGGCGGTCGTAGCCGAGCGATCCGGTGCGGCCCTCCGGGTCGGTGTACTCCACCCGGCGGCCGTCCAGGTCGACACCGCCGACCTGGCCGAGGACCAGCCGGACGTCCGGCAGCGTGCCGGTCAGCGACACCGACACCCGGCGCGGTTCCAGGATTCCGGCGGAGACCTCGGGCAGCAACGGCAGGTAGAGGAAGTAGTCATTGGGGTTGATCAGCACGATCTCAGCGGCGCCACGGGACTTCTTGGCGAGCGTGCGGGCGCACTCGTACCCGGCGAAACCGGCCCCCACGATCACCACGCGCGGCCGCCGCCCGTTCCGGCTCTCCGCCACCATCTGCGTCTCCTCTCACCTCGGGGTCCTGCCCTGATCGGCCCGGGTGCCCGCATTCCGCGCGGGTATGTACGCCGTCCGGCCCAGTTGCGCCGTACCCGTGGGCGACCGGCCTAGGGGCGGACACCGGCTCCTCAGTCCGGCAGGGCGAGCAGCACCCGGCCCGGCGTCGTCGGGTGTTCGACGGCTTCGTGCGCGGCGGCGATCGCGTCGAGGGGGTGGACGGCCGCGACGGGGTAGCGCAGGGCGGCAGCGGCGGCCGCCGCGGTGATGTCGGGGAGGGCCAGGCGTACCGCTTCCCGGGGGAAGTCGTCGTAGCCCAGCAGCCGCACGGTCGCGTTCTTGAAGGCCAGCGGCCAGAAGGGGAGCGCGGGGGCGGGTTCGCCGGTGGCGTAGGCGACGAGGGTGCCGCCCGGGGCGAGCAGCCGCGCGTCGAGGCCGGCGTTGACGTCGAAGGCGACCTCGACGACCCGGTCGGCGCCGCGTCCGCCGGTCAGCGCCAGTACCGCGTCCACCACGTCGTCCCCGACGCACACCGCGCGGTCCACGCCCAGCTCTCGTAGCGCGGCGAGCTGGGCGGGACGGCCGACCGTGCCGATGACCTGCGCGCCCGCCCGCCGCGCCAGAACGGCCGCCGCGCGGCCGACGCTGCCCAGCGCGCCCGCCACCACCACCGTCCGCCCGGCCACCGGGCCGTCCGCGAACACCGCGCGGTGCGCGGTGATGCCGGGTATGCCCAGGCAGGCGCCCTGTTCGGTGGAGACGCCGTCGGGCAGGGCCCCGACGCAGCCTTCGGGGACGACCGTGTACTGGGCGGCGGTCCCGTACGGGCGGTAGCTCTGGGCGTACGAGCACCAGGCGCGGCGCCCGGCCCAGGAGGCCGACACGCCGTCACCGACCGCGTCCACCACCCCTGCCCCGTCGCTGTGCGGCACGGTACGCGGGAAGGCGGGGGTGGCCGCTCCCAGCCACACCTGCCGCTTCTTCACGTCCCCCGGATTGATCCCGGAGAACGCCAGCCGAATGCGCAGTTCCCCGGGGCCGGGCTCGGGAGTGGGCAACTCCCCCACCTGGAACACCTTTCGGGCCGGGCCCCTGTTCTCGTACCAAGCGGCGCGCATACGGGGCACGATACGGCGTCTGCCGACGGCGTGGACAACCCCCGCCGCGCGCAATACTTTCAATGGCACCTCAAGACGTCCCGGAGGTGCGCGGTGAAGATCGAGGTCATCGAGAAAGACGATCAGTACATTCTCAATCACTGCACCAAATACCTTGCCAGGGACAGCCGGGACGCGCGCCACGATTTCGGGCAGTACGCGCCGGGCGACGAGCGCGCGGCGATCTGTGAGGCGTGGCGCTTCCCGGTCGTCGACGCGCACTGGGACGGGTCGTCGGCGGCCGCTTCGTATCCGTACAACGACGTGACGTTCGTCTACGACGGCCGCCGCACCGCCCCTGCCTCGGTGGCCGTACTGGGCACCTTCGGGCCGCTGCACTCGCCGGTGCCGCTGCGCCCGCTGGTGTTCGCGGGCGAGCCGACCGGCTTCTTCTCCACCACCGTGCGCGTCCCGAAGGGGCAGGTCCACACGTACAAGTTCGCGGTGGACGGGGTGTACGCGCTCGACCCGGTCAACCCGCAGCGCACCGTGCTGGACAACGGCGAGCCGTGGTCCCGCTTCTTCACCGACGCCTGCACCGTGCCGCTGACGCTCAGCCGTACCGAACGCGATCTGCTGGGCCGGCTGGTGTGCCATCTGCTGCCCTTCCGGCTCGACGAGAACCGGCGGCTGATCCGCGGGGTGTACGAGTCGCTGGACCGCGCGAGCCGGGACGAGGAATTCCCGCTGGCCTATCAGCTGGACGACGAGGTGGGCACGGTCAACTACATCGACAAACTGATCGCCCGCCAGGAACAGCACCACGCCGATGATTACCACACCTGCCTCAAAATCATCGGGGAAATCATCCGGTCCCGTTTCGGCGGACTCGATCCGGCGGCCGCGCCCGCGGATCTGTACGCGGACCTCTACCGGCAGATGGAGACCGAAAAGGTGGACGGCTGGGACTACGCCCGTTACGGGAGTCCGCGGTTCTTCCTGCTGCTGTTGCGCCGGCACGCGATGACCGGCGCGTTCGTCCACCCCAAACACGGCGGGAATTCCGGCGCGGCGGGCTGGATGTATCTGGAGAGCCGGTTCCGGGACGCACGGGACGGCACGCTCTTCGACTGGCGGCGGGCGCTGGAGTCGCCGCTGGGCCACAGCACCGACTACCGCGGCTGAGTGGAGGACGGCATGGACGGGGAGAGTGCCGAAATCGTCGTCATCGGCAGCGGCGCGGGCGGCGCGCCGCTCACCCATACGCTCGTACGGGCCGGACACCGGGTGGTCGTCCTGGAGAAGGGCCCGCTGCTGCGCACCCAGGCGCAGAGTCCCACCGGCCTGTCGGACTTCAAGCGCGACGAGTGCTTCGCCACCGGCTCGGAGAAGCGCATCACCGTGCAGGGCGTGGCCAACACGGGTGAGTCGTACTTCTCCAGCCATGTGGAGCCGGACCTGAACGACGAGCCGCACGTGTACCGCGACAGCGACGGCCGGGACCGGGTCACCATCGAGGGCTACACAGCCCAGGTGGTCGGCGGCGGCACACAGCTGTACGGCGGGGTGTCCCCGCGCTTCACCCCCGACGACCTGCGGCTGGCCACCCTCAACGCGTCGCGCGGCGACCTGCGTGACGACCCGGGCGGTGACGTGCGCCGGGAGGCCCGCGACTGGCCGCTGGACTACGCCGCGCTGGAGCCGTACTACACCAGGGCCGAGGAACTCGTCGGCATCAACGGGACCTGGGACGGGCAGGCCAAGACCCCGTCCCAGGACCGCTACCAGCCGCCGCTGGAGCCCAACCCCATCAGCGCGTACGCGGCCGCCGGCATGGATGCGCTCGGCATGCGCCGCTACCGCACCCCGCTCGCGGTCATCACCCGCGACCACGCGCCCAGCGGCCGTACGGTGCCCGCCGACACCGACACCATCAAGACGGCGTTCGTCAACCGCTACGGCGACCCGCTGGGCCTGAAGTCCAACGTCTGGGTGTCGCTGCTGGCGCCACTGCGCGACGTCAGCGGCAGCGGCGGCCTGGACCTGCGGGCCAACTGCACCGTCACCCATCTGGAGGCGGACGGCCCGCGCGTGACGAAGGTGCACTACCGCGACCCCGGCGGCCGGCCCTGGGCGATCACCGCCGGGACCGTCGTCGTGGCCTGCTCGGCGATCGAGTCCGTACGGCTGCTCCAGCTCTCCGGACTGCTCGACCCGGCCTTCGACAAGCGCGTCAACGCCAACGGGCTGCTGGGGCGCTACTTCCTGACGCACTGCTTCGGCGGCGCGCAGTGCATCGTCCCGGACCGCTCGGACAAGTCCAAGACGCTGGACTCGGACTGGGCCACCGACCACTGCGCGCGCCCCGAGTGGTTCCGCGCCCAGGGCCTGTGGGCGGGCGGCGTGATCTACAACAACACCTCCGACGGCGCCCTGCCCATCTCCCTCGCCCGCACCTGGCACGCGATGGACATGGACACCATGTGGAAGGGCTACCTCTACGACACGAGCCTCGTCGGCAACGGCTTCGAGGACTACCTGGAGGAGAGCTTCGGGCGGCGCCTGTCGGTGGCGTTCATGGCCAACCAGGTGCCGCAGCGGGAGAACCGCATCGAGCTGCACCCGAGCGTGACGGACAAGTGGGGCCGCCCCGTCGCGTACATCATCAAGACCTGGCACCCGCACGACCGGGCGCTGATGGACGCCCTCGCCGAGCAGTGCCGGCAGATCCTGGTGCGCGGCGGCGACGTGCGCGACATCAGCGCGGGGTCGGTGGGCGGCTCGGTGGTACGGATCGCCAACCATGTACTGGGCGGCGCCCGGTTCGGCGCGAACGCCGCGGACTCCGTCCTCGACCCCGACTGCCGGGCCTGGAACTTCGACAACCTCTACGTCACCGACGGGGCGTTCATGCCGACCTCGGGCAGCGCCAACCCGACGCTGACCATCGAGGCGAACTCCTTCCGCGTCGGCGACGTGCTGCGGGACAGGGTCGGGAGGCCGTGACATGGACAGCCGCTTCGACGAGGTCTACACCCACCCCGAGAACGAGATCTTCCGCGTCGTCTTCTACCCCGACCGGATCTACCACGCCCGCTACCTCAACGCGACCCGCTCCTCCCGCTACCGCTACTACGTCGCCGAGGTGCGCGGCTCGGCGGACGGCACCGCCATCAAGGGCGACGTCTTCCTCGGCGGCACCAAACTCTGCCCGATGCTGCGCATCGAGTACTCCGGCATCCGCCTCGTGGAGCAGGCCAGGGAGTTCAACCGGCGGCTCGGACCCCGTACGAAGGCGTGGCTGAAGGTCACCGGCGAGGACCCGGCCGACTCCGCCGAGGCCATCGTCACGCTGCACTGGGACCCGGTGATCGGCGCGTACGCGACGGAGATCTGGGAGACGCTGGAGCCGCCGGACGGCACCGCGCACGACCACCGTGTCCTGCCGCTGATGGGCTGCAACGCGCCGATCACGCGGGTGCCGCAGCTGTCCCCGCTGCTCGGTTCGGTCTCCGAGGTCGCGATGGCCTTCCGCGAGGACGGCGTGCTGTACCCGACCGGCCAGCGGCTGGGCAACCCGCAATGGGACAACGCCTACCTCCGCTCCCATCAGGAGCCGCGTACGCAGGTGCCCAGCGACCCGCAGAACACCGTTGCGGACAGCAACTACCTGCTCGACTTCCAGCGCGGCTTCTTCATCCCGGACGCCTCGCAGATCCAGCCGGTCAACTACCGCAACGCCATGACCGACGAGGGAAATCCCGAGCGGCGGGACGACAACATCGTGCAGATGCGCTGGCTCTTCCAGCGCGAACTCGGCAGCGACCTGGTGTTCTTCCACGAGGTGACGGTGCCGCCCGGAGCGGTGGAGGGCACCCACCGGCACATCGGCTCGGAGGAGCTGTACTACGTCGTCGCCGGCACCGGCACCGCGTACATGAGCGACGGCGACGACCCGACGACCGCGAACTACCCGCTGGTCGAGCGGCCCGTCTTCGGCATCGGCCCGGTCAAGTGCCGTGAACTGCCGGTCAAACCGGGCAGCGTGCTCTACACCAAGAGCGGCGGCGTGCACGGCATCCGCAACCCGGGCACCGAGCCGCTGAAGTTCGTCGCGTTCCTCTACCACACCATCTGAGGCGGTCCCGCGATGCCCAAGATCGTGCACACCGACTCGGTCTTCCGCGTCGACCCGGTCAAACCGCCGGACTACGCGGAGGCCAACCCGCTGCTGAAACTGCTCGGCCTGGTCGAACACACCCGCTTCGCCGCCGAACGCGAACTCTACGAACCCGCCTCGCTCCAGCACCTGTTCCCGCTGCGCACGCTCCAGCTGTACGGGCCCGCCTCGCCCAACCAGGACCAGCTCGATCCGGCACAGCAGGACGACAAGACCGACTTCCAGAAGCAGAACGTCCGCGACTTCACCCTCGCCGACACCCGGGCGGTACGGGGCTGGGCCGAGATCGGCGACTGGCGCGGCCCGTTCCTCCAGCTCTCCTACCGGGGCGGCCCGGACTCCGCCCTGTGGCGCGAGGCGGGCCAGCTCGGCGACGCCATCGGCTGCGTGCTCTCCGTCCAGGGCAGCCGCCCGGTGCCGGTCCGTGTGCCGTACGACGAGGAAACCGACTTCTACACGATCGAACTGTGGGGCCGGGTCGGCGACGGCCTCCGCGACCTCCTCGGCCCGCGCGGCCGGACGGCACTCGACTCCGGACTCCTGCAACCGCGCCCGGACCTCGTCACCGGCCTGGGCCAGGACTTCCACCGCGACCAGATGACCCACCAGGACCTGCGGCTGGTCGCCCCGCGGCACGCCATGCACCCCGTACTTCCCTGCTACATCGACGTGCGCTGGACCGCGAGCCCGGACGGCGCCGGCTCGGCCGACCCGCCTTCCGGATCGGTACGCCTGGGTTTCGAGATGAAGATCCGCGGCTGGGACCACTACCTGGGCGTCGGCACCAGCGCCAACCCGCACGGCGGCGTCGGTTTCCTCGAATACCGCACGCTGTTCAGCGAGTACGGCCGCTGGGCGGGCGGCGACGACCTGCGGCGCGCCCTGGAGCCGTACAACCTCGACGCGTACGGCAACAAGGGCCATATCAGCGGCGACGTGGAACCCTTCCTCGCCGTCACCTACATGGACCTGCATGTCCTGGACCCGGCCTGCGGCATCGGTCTGCACCGGCACCGCGACAACCAGGAGGTCTTCCTGATGCTGGAGGGCGACGGGCTGATGGTGATCGGCGACTGGGCCGACTCCGGCAGCCGGGCGCGCTCCTTCGAGGTGCGCCGGCTGCCCGCCGGTCATCTCGCCCTCCTCAAGGGCGGCAACCTGCACGGCCTGATGAATCCGGCGGACCAGCGGGCGTCCCTCTTCATGTTCGGCGGCTACGACTGATGACGACTCCCCCTGCCTCCCCCACTCCCGGCGACCCGTACCGCCCAGGCGCCCATTGGGACGGCTCCGGCACCTCCTTCGCCGTGTACTCCTCGGCGGGCGCGTACGGCGGCTCCGTCGAGCTGTGCCTGCTCGGCGAGGGCGGCGAGCGGCGGGTCCCGATGGCGGTAAACTGCGACCTCTGGCACACCTACGTACCGGGAATACGCCCTGGTCAGGGTTACGGCTACCGCGCGCACGGCCCGTTCACGCCCGCACGGGGCCTGCACTTCGACCCGTCCCGGCTGCTGCTCGACCCGTACGCGCGGATTCTGCGGCCGACCGGAGCCCGCACGCTGCTCCCACTCGTCGCCGACCCGGCATTCGACTGGGGCGACGACCGGCCGCCGCGCCACCCCTGGTCAGCGACGTTCCTGTACGAGACGCACGTCAAGGGCCTGACCGCGCAGCACCCTGACGTACCCCCGCCCCTCCGAGGCACATACACCGGCCTCGCGCACCCCGCCGTCATCGAACACCTCACCCGCCTCGGCGTCACCGCCGTCGAACTGATGCCGGTGCAGCAATTCCTCCCCGAACCGTTCCTCCTCGACCGCAACCTGACCAACTACTGGGGCTACTCCACCATCGGCTTCTTCGCGCCGCACGCCGCGTACAGCTCCACGGGCCACGACGGCGGCCAGATCACCGACTTCAAGCACATGGTGAAGGCCCTCCACACCGCCGGCATCGAGGTCATCCTCGACGTCGTCTACAACCACACCGCCGAAGGCCCGCCCGACGACCCGACGCTCTGCTTCCGCGGACTGGCCAACGAGATCTACTACCGCCTCGACCCGGCCGACCCGTCCCGCTACGTCGACACCACCGGCACCCGCAACACCCTCAACGCCGGCCGCCCCGAAGTACTGCGCCTGATCATGGACTCGCTGCGCTACTGGGTCGCCGAGATGCACGTGGACGGCTTCCGCTTCGACCTGGCCGCGACCCTGGCCCGCCAGTACGGCTACGTCGACCGCCTCGCCGCCTTCTTCCACCTGCTCTACCAGGACCCGGTCGTCGGCCGCGTCAAACTCATCGCCGAACCCTGGGACGTCGGTGCGCCCGACAGTTACCAGGTGGGCCGCTTCCCGCCCGGCTGGAACGAGTGGAACGACCGTTACCGCGACACCGTGCGCGACTTCTGGCGGGGCCGCCCCGCCGTCGGCGACCTGGCGAGCCGGATCGCCGGCTCCTCCGACCTGTACGCCCCCGAGCGACGCGGCCCGGACGCGTCCATCAACTTCGTCACCTGCCACGACGGCATGCCCTTGACCGACCTGGTGACCTACGCGCGCAAACACAACGAGGCCAACGGCGAGAACAACCGGGACGGCACGGACGACAACCGCTCCGCCAACTACGGCACCGAGGGCCCCACATCCGACCCCGCCATCATCTCCGTCCGCGAACGCCAACGCCGCAACATGCTCGCCACCCTCCTCCTCTCCCAGGGCTGCACGATGCTGTACGGCGGCGACGAAATCGGCCGTACACAACGCGGCAACAACAACGCCTACTGCCAGGACAACCCGACAAGCTGGTACGACTGGTCGGTCCCCACCCCACTCACCGACTTCGTACGCCGGGCGGTCGCCCTCCAGCGCGCGCACCCCGTCCTCCAGCGCACCACCTTCCTGACCGGCTCCGGCGACCCACCCGACATCGCCTGGTACGACCGCGACGGCCGCCCGATGACCGCGGCCCGCTGGAACGACCCGGCCACCCGCTTCCTGGCCTTCGTCCTCGCCGGAGACCGCGCGGCAGCACCGGACACCGACCTCCTCGCCCTCCTCAACTCCGGAGCGGACGCAGTGGACTTTCCCGTCCCGGGCCGGTTCGGCGCGGTGTACGAGGTGGTGCTGGACACCACCGCCCCGGACGGCGCCCCGGCGGCTTCCGCCACCCTGAAGACCGGGGACGTGTGCACGGTCCCGTCCCGTACGGTCCTCGTCGCGACGGCAGAACTCCCCGGCGGTTGACGGCGCCCGTAAAGTTCCCGGGGACAACACTCCACCGCAGGCCAGGGGGAACCGGGGATGCCCGCCACCAGACCGATACAGGCCCTTCCACTCGCGGCGACCGTGCTCACCGGCACGGTCGCCCTCTACATGGCACTCGTCGCATTCGGCAACATCACCGACTTCGGCACCAACCAGGCTTTCGTCCAGCACGTCCTGGCCATGGACACCACCTTCAAGGACCCCGACCTGATGTGGCGGGCCGTCGAATCCCGCACCCTCCAGAACATCGCCTACACCCTGATCATCGCGTGGGAGACGGCCGCGGCGCTGGTACTGCTCGCGGGAACCGTGCTGTGGGCGCGGGAAATGCGCGGGCGTGGCGGGTATTCCGGTGCGCGGCGGGTCAGCACTCTCGGGCTGCTGATGGTGCTGCTGCTCTTCGGCGCCGGGTTCATGGCGATCGGCGGCGAGTGGTTCTCCATGTGGCAGTCGAAGAGCTGGAACGGGTTGGACGCGGCGGCGCGGAATGTGGTGCTGGCGGGGGTGGCGCTGGTGGTGGTGCAACTGCGGGGTGGGGAGGAGCGGTAGCTCCGTAAGAGCCTGTGTCATAAGGACGCAGCCCTCTTCCGGATGGTGTACGGAAGAGGGCTGCGGAGGGTTGATCAGTGTGCTTGATCAGCGGGCAGGCTTGATGCGTGCTCGGGTCTCGGACAGGGTGGCGTCGGGAAGACCGGGAACGGTCGTCATATGGGCTGCACCTCCGTCAGCCAGTCGTGCAGGTTCGCTGAGATCAGGTCGGCGTGCTGGGACAGGATGGTGAAGTGATCGCCGGGCAGCCTGCGTACGCGGTGCGCCAGTTCGGCCGGGAACGGGTGGTCCTCCGAGCTGGTGGGCAGACCCGCGACGACCTCGCTGGCGAGCAGGTGCAGGATCGGCGCCTTCAGCGGGCCGGGCCGCCAGTTGCTGAAGATCCTGCTGTAGCCGCCCATCGCCGCGATCTGGCCGCTGGTGGTCACGGTCCGGTCCGGACGGTCGAGCGACATGCCCATGAGGTCACGTCGTCGGATCTGCTCACGCATGAATTCGCTGCGGGTCTCGGTCTGGTCCATCGCCTCCTCCGGCAGGTACGAGTCCAGCAGCAGCAGCGCGGTGACGGGGACGCCGGTCTGCTCCAGATGTGCGGCCAGGTCGTGCGCCAGCCAGCCGCCCGAGGAGTAGCCCGCGATGATCAACGGGGTGTCGGCCAGCTCACGCCGCAGCGGTTTCGCCAGCATCCGCATCAGGGCGGCACGGTCGGCGGGCAGCGGAGCCTCACCCGCGAAACCGGGCGACCACAGCGACCACACGTCGGACGCGGGGTCCAGCCCGGCGTGCAGGTAGGAGTAGGGCAGGTCCAGGTTGGGGAAGATCGGCGGGGTGAGGCCGACGACCGTGGGGCCGCCCGCGCCCGTTCCCACCCAGCGCAGTTCGGCGAGATCGCGCGGGTCGTCCTGGTCGAACGTGTCGCGGGTCTCGGAGGCCGCACGGGCCAGGCGGAGGGCGACGTTGATCCGGCCGTTGCGAATCGCCCGGATGTAGAACGAGGCCAGGCTGCCGTCGCTTTCGTCGGCGTCCCCGGACGCCGGGTCCACCGGCCCGGTGCCGGATTCGGGGGCCTCGTTCCCGGGCCGGGCGGTCCCCGCGATCTCGTCGAGCGTGCCCTCCTCGGCGCGGGTGGCCAGCTTTTCCAGCACGCGCTCGGTGAGGTCGACCACCGTGGGGTAGTTCAGCACGTCGGAGAGTTCGATCTCCACACCGGTACCGTTGGTGAGTTGATCGCGCAGATCCTCCGCGCCCAGTGAGTCCATCCCGAGATCGCGGAACGTGTCCTCGGCGTCGACCTGGTCGTCCGGTCCGTTGCCCAGCGCCCGGTCCAGGCACTCACGCACCAGCGTCTCGACGTGGCGTGTGCGCTCCTGTTCGGGCAGTGCCCACAGCAGAGCCGCGGGCGAGCGCCGATCGGGCTCGCGCGTCCCGGGGTCGTCGGAGATCAGCACCGGCATGGTCCACTCGCGCTCGATCCAGTACCGGCTGCGCTGGAAGGCGTAGCCGGGCAACGGGATACGCCGCGCGCCGGTGCCGGACAGGACGGCACGCCAGTCCACCGCCGCGCCCATCACGTACGCGCGGCCCAGCGCGCGCACGATCGCCGCTGAACCGGTCACCGCGCTCTCCGTCTCCTCCGGCACGGCCAGCACGGCGGGACCGTCGGACAGCGCGGCGGCCGTGCCCGCGGTGTCCCCACCGAACACGATCAGCAGTCGATGACCGTCGGCCCGCAGCTCGCGGGCAGCCGAGCCGGGTTCGGCAGTTGGCACTGTGCGGTAATCGTCCTCGGCCGGACGGTCCCGCAGCCAGCGGCCGGTGTCCCCGCACAGCACCGGCACACCGGGCGCGGGGGGCGGGACCTCCACGACGTCGGGTTCCACGCCCACGGGGCACCCGGCCGCGATCCGCAGCGCCGAGGACAGGGGCAGCCACCCGACCGCCCAGGACGCGGCCAGCCGGCCGGATCCGTGTCCCGCCAACGCCGCCGGGCGCACCCCGGCCGCGCACCACATGCGTGTCACACCGGTCAGCACGGCCAGCGTGGCGGGGGCCAACACGTCCGGCCGGTCCAGTGGTGGCGCGTCCGGGTCACCGCGGAGCACATCCGTCAGAGACCAGCCGACCAGCTCGGCCAGCACTGCCGCACATGCGGAGAGGTGCTCGGCGAACGGCTCGGCCTCGGTGTACTGCGTGGCCAACGCGCGTACCACGGCCGGGGTGCACTCGTGTGGGTACAGGAACGCGGTGGTGCCGTTCCGTACGGCGGTGCCGGAGACCGCCACCGTGGCGCTCCCGGTGTCGTTCCGGCCCGTGCTCAGCGCGGTCAGGCCCGCGGCGAGGTCGGCCGGGCGGGAGCCGAACACCACCGCGCGGTGCGGCAGGTGCGCCCGGGTGGTGGCCAGCGACCACGACAGGTCCAGCAGGTCCGGGCGCGCCCGGTCGAGGTACTCGTGCAGCGCGGCCACCTGCGCGGACAGCGCCTGTTCGGTCCTGCCCGACAGGGTCCAGGCCAGCAGCGGCGGGACGGCCCGGTCGCCGGGCTCGATGTCCGGGTCGGGCCCCGGGTCCTCCAGGATCACGTGCGCATTGGTGCCGCCGACTCCGAACGCGGACACGCCCGCCCGCCGGGGGCGCCCGTCGCGCGGCCACGGGACTGCGCTGGTGAGCAGTTCGACTCCGCCCTGCGCCCAGTCGACCCGGGGGGTCACCGTGTCGATGTGCAGGGTCCTGGGCAGCGTGCTGTGCCGCATGGCCAGCACCATCTTCACCACGCCGGCGACTCCGGCCGCGGCCTGGGTGTGGGCGAGGTTCGACTTCACCGCGCCGACCAGCAGCGGCGGCCGGTCGCCGCGGTGGCGGCCGTACCCGGCCAGCAGCGCCTGCGCCTCGATCGGGTCGCCGAGCGCGGTACCCGCGCCGTGCGCCTCCACCGCGTCGACGTCCGCGGGCGACAGGCCGGCCGAAGCGAGCGCGTCGGCGATCACCTGCTGCTGGGCGGTTCCGTTCGGGGCGGTCAGCCCGGAGGAGGTGCCGTCGGAGTTGATCGCCGATCCGCGCAGCAGCGCGAGCACCGGGTGGTGGTTGCGGCGTGCGTCGGAAAGCTTCTCCAGCACCAGCATCCCGGCGCCCTCGCCCCACGCGGTGCCGTCGGCGGCCGAGGAGAAGGGCTTGCACCGCCCGTCCGGCGCCAAGGCGCGCTGCCGGGCATAGTCGATGAACAGCAGCGGGCTGGACAGGATGGTCACCCCGCCCGCGAGCGCCAGGGTGCACTCGCCCGCGCGCAGCGACTGTACGGCCAGGTGGATCCCGACCAGGGACGAGGAACAGGCGGTGTCCACCGTGAGCACGGGCCCCTGCAAGCCGAACACATAGGCCAGTCGGCCAGAGGTCACGCTGCCCGCGTTGCCGATGGAGAGCTGGCCCAGCATGTCCTCGGGCATCTCGCGGACCGCCGTGGCGTAGTCCGCGTTGGACAGGCCGAGGAACACGCCGGTGCGGCTGCCGCGCAGCCCGGCCGGATCGATACCGGCGGACTCCAGCGCCTGCCAGGTGACCTCCAGCGCGATCCGCTGCTGCGGGTCCATGCCGAGCGCCTCGCGCGGCGAAATGCCGAAGAACTCCGCGTCAAAGTCGGCCGCGTCATCGAGGAAGGCACCGTGCCGGACGTAGGAGCGGCCCGGCGTGCCCGGTTCCGGGTGGTAGATCTGGTCTTCGGTCCAGCCGCGGCCGGCCGGGAACCCGGTGATCACGTCCCGCTCCGCGGCGAGCAGTTCCCACAGTTCCTCCGGCGAGCCGACCCCACCGCCGAACCGGCAGCCCATGCCGACCACGGCCACCGGGTCGTCGACGGGGTTCTCCAGCTCCCGCAACCGCTCCCGGGTGCGCTGGAGTTCCGCGGTGACCCGCTGGAAGTACTTGACGAGCTTCGGGTCCTCGCCCACGGCTTTCGATTCCTCTCCGGTCGGCCGGGCGGTCCCGGCTGCTGGCTCACGCATCGCCGAGTTCCCGGTCCACGAAGGCGTAGAGCTGGTCCACGGAGGCCGAGCTCAGCTCGTCCACCCCGGGCCCCGGCTCGCCGTCCAGAGCGCGCAGCGCCGCCCGCAGTCGTCCGCGCAGCGCGTCGCGCTGCGCGTTCTCGCCGGCCAGCGCCTCCTCGACCGCCTGCGCGAGTCCGGAGAGCTGATCCGGGCCGCGCTCGGCAGGGCCGTCCGCCGGTTCCTCCGCGCCGGCGGCATCCGGCGCGACCTCCGTACCGAGGTGCGCCGCGAGGATGGCCGGAGTGGGGTGGTCGAACACCAAGGTGGCGGGCAGGTTCAGACCCGTGGCGGTGTTGAGCCGGTTGCGCAGTTCGACCGAACTCAGTGAGTCGAATCCGAGGTCTCCGAACGGACCGTCAGCGGGCACCCCGTCCGCGGACGGGTAGCCGAGCACGGCCGCGATGTGCCCGAGCACCAGGTTGAGGAGCTGCCGGTCCCGTTCGGCGGGGCTCAGCCCGCCCAGCCTGCGGGCCAGGTCCGCCGGGGACTCGGCGGGCGCGGCGGACCGCGCGGAGCGCCGGCGGCGGGCCGGGCGGACCAGATCGCGCAGCAACGGCGGAATGCCCTCCTCTCCCAGGCCGGCCACGGTGACCAGGTCCAGCCCGATGGGCACCAGGTGGGCCCTGTCCGAGCCGGTCGCGGTGTCCCAGAGGGCCAGGCCCTGCTCGACGGTCAGCGCGCGGATCCCGGTGCGGTCCATGCGGGCCCGGTCCGCGGCGGCCAGCCCGCCGCCCATCCCGTCGGTCGTGCCGGTCCCGCTGTCCGGCGCCCACAGGCCCCAGCCCAGCGAGCGGGCCGGGAGCCCGGCGGCGGCCCGCTGGTTCATGAGCGCGTCCAGGAAGGCGTTCGCCGCGGCGTAAGCTCCCTGGCCCGCGGTGCCGAACACGCCGGCGGCGGAGGAGAAACACGTGAACCCGACGAGATCGAGCTCCCGGGTCAACTCATGGAGGTGCCAGGCTCCGTCGACCTTCGGCGCCAGCACGTTCTCCACCTGCCCGTCGGTCAGCGACTCCACCAAGCCGTCGTCCAGCACACCGGCCGCATGGACCACGGCGGTGAGCGGGTGTGCCGCGGGCACCTCGGCCAGCACCCGGGCCACGTCGTCCCGCCGGGCGACGTCGCCGCGCGCCAGCTCGGCGTGCGCGCCGAGCTCGCCGAGTTCGGCGACCAGTTCCGCGGCGCCGGGGCTCTCCGCGCCACGGCGCGAGAGGAGCAGCAGCCTGCGGGCGCCCCGGCTTGCCAGATGCCGGGCCAGCGTGCGGCCCAGCGACCCGAGTCCACCGGTGATCAGCACGGTGCCGTCGGGATCGGGCGTGCGGGCGGCCACGCCGCCGTCGCTCTTTGCCGGACCGTCGTCGCGGTGCAGCCGGGGCACCAGCAGCTCGCCCGCGCGCAGCGCCACCTGGGGCTCACGGGCCGCGGACGCGACGGCGACCGCGTCGCGCAACGCGGTGTCGGCCGGCTCGTCGACGTCGACCAGCAGAAGGCGGCCCGGGTACTCGTTCTGTGCTGAGCGGGCCAGCCCGTGAGCCGCGGACAGTGCCAGGTCGGGTTCGTCGCCCGCACGCACGCCGAGCGCGCGCTCGGTGCGGACCACCAGCAGCGAACCGGCGAACCGCTGGTCGGTGAGCCACGCTCGCAGGTACCCGGTCAGCTCGGTGAGCGCGGCGCGGACCCGTGCGGTGACGTCGTCCCCGGCGGGACGGGCCGGGCGTAGCACCACCACCGGCGGCACCGGTTCCTCCGCGTCCGCCAGCGCCGCGAGGTCGAGCCCACCGATCCCAGGGTCGTGCCATCCACCGGGATCGTCCACTGTGGATGGCCGGCGCGCGGGCACCCAGTCCTGTGCCAGCAGTTCCGCGCCGTCCTCGGCCGGTCCCAGCAGGTAGGACTCATCGGCGGGCAGCGGCCGGAACGCCAGGGAGTCCGCCGTGGCCACGGTGGCACCGGTCTCGTCCGCCAACGTGATCGCCACGTCACCGTTCCCGCCGGTGGCGTGCACCCGCACCGTCGAGGCTCCGGCCCGGAACAGCGACAGCCCCGACCACGAGAAGGGCATCGAGCCGCTGCCCTCGTCGATTCCGTCCAGCTGCGGGCCGAGACCGACCGCGTGCAGTGCCGCGTCCAGCAGCGCCGGGTGCAGGCTGTAGCGCTTCGCGTCCCCCGCCGCTTCGGCGGGCAGGGCGACCTCGGCGAACATCTCCGAGCTCCCGTCGGGGTGGTCGCGTTGCCAGAGGGTCCGCAGACCTCGGAACGCGCCCTCGTAGCGGAAGTGCCGGCCCTCCACCACCTCGTCGTAGACGTCCGCGACCGGAATCTCCCGCACATCCCTCGGCGGCCACTGCGCGAGGGCCGTGTCCGGCGTCGCGGTGCGGATACCCAGGTAGCCGAAGGCGTGTGACCGCCATGGGCCCGGCTCGGCCCGGCCCACGCCCTCCGGCCGGGAGTACACCCGTACCGGGCGGCGGCCGGTCTCCTCGGTGGTGCCCACCACCACCTGTACCGACACCCCGCCGTGCTCCGGCAGGATCAGCGGCGCCTCGACGGTCAGCTGTTCGAGCAGGTCGCAGCCGACGTGCTCGCCCGCGGCCAGCGCCAGTTCCACGAAGCCGGTGCCGGCCAGCAGGGGGATGCCGCGCACCCGGTGGCCCCCCAGCCAGGAGTGCGACTGGAGGGACAGCCTGCCGGTGAGCAGCACGCCGTCGCCCTCGGCCGCGGACACCATGGCGCCCAGCAGCGGGTGGCCCACCGGGAGCAGCCCGGTGGAACGCAGGTTCAGCCCGTTCCCGTCCGGCACCAGCCAGTACCTCTCGTGCTGGAACGCGTAGCCGGGCAGGTCCGCCGTCCTGGCGGGCGCGGCGGGCAGTACGGCGGGCCAGTCCACCTCCACGCCTTGCGTGTGCAGCGCGCCGAGGGCGAACAGCACGTCCTTGGTCTCGTCACGATCGGGCCCGCGCAGGGTGGGCACCCTCGCCTCGTCCGGCCCGGCATCCCGCCCGGCCAGCGCGGAAAGCACCGCGCCCGGTCCCAGTTCGAGCAGGACGCGTGCACCGGCCTCGCGTGCGGTGCGCAGCCCGTCGTGGAAGCGCACCGCCTGCCGGACGTGCGCGGTCCAGTACGCCGACGAGCGCAACTGCTCCGCCGTGGCCGGCTCGCCGGTGAGGTTGGAGATCACCGGGATCTCCGGATCGTGCGTCGTCAACCCGTCCACAACCGTGCCGAACTCGGCCAGCATCGGCTCCATCAGCGGCGAGTGGAACGCGTGGCTGACCCGCAGCCGCCGGGTCCGCCGTCCCCGGCCCGCCCAGTCGGCCTCCAGTTCTGTGATGTCTTCGTCCGCACCGGAGACGACCACCGTGTCCGAGGCGTTCACCGCCGCGACGGACACCTGCCCCGCGCGCCCCGCCAGCCAGGGGGCCAGCTCCTGCTCGGTGCCCTGTACGGACAGCATCGCGCCGCCCTCTGGCAGCGCGGCCATCAGGCGGCCTCTGGCGGCCACCAGCCGGACCGCGTCCGGCAGCGACCACACCCCGGCCACGTGCGCCGCGCTGATCTCCCCGATCGAATGTCCCAGCAGCAGGTCCGGGCGCACACCCCAGGAGTGCATCAGCCGGAACAGCGCGACCTCCACCGCGAACAGGGCGGCCTGGGCGTAGTCGGTGCGGTCGAGCAGGTCCGGTTCGCCGTCGAGCACGGCCCGCAGCGGACGCTCCAGCTCCCGGTCGAACAGCTCGCACACCTCGTCGAACGCCTCGGCGAACACCGGGAAGGAGGCGGCGAGCTGCCGCCCCATGCCGGGCCGCTGCGCGCCCTGGCCGGTGAACAGCATGCACAGCCCGCCGCCGGCCGCGGCGCCCACCGCCACATCGGGGACCAGGCCCGTGTCGAGGTGACTGCGCAGCGCGGAGGTGAGTTCGGCCAGGTCCCGGCCGGGCACTGCCAGCCGGTGACGGAAGTGGGTGCGGCGGGTGGCCAAGGCATGCGCCAGCCCCTCGGCGGAGGGAGCGTCGCCGGACTCGGCGAAGGCCAGCAGCCGGGTCGCCTGGGCGCGCAGCGCGTCCTCGGTCCGGCCCGACACCGTCCACACCAGACCGGCGGACGGCTCGGCGGGCTCCGGCGCCTCCGGCTCGACGTGCTGTTCCAGCACGACGTGGGCGTTGGTGCCACTGATCCCGAAGGAGGAGACGGCGGCGCGGCGCACTCGGCCGGTCTCCGGCCAGGGCATCGCGTCGGCGAGCACGCTGACCCCGTCCACTCCCCAGTCCACCTTCGGGGTGGGGCTGTCCACGTGCAGCGTCTTCGGCGCGAGACCGTGCCGCATCGCCATGATCATCTTGATGATGCCGGCCACGCCGGCCGCGGCCTGCGTATGCCCGATGTTGGACTTCAGCGAGCCCAGCAGCAGCGGCCGGCCGGGCTCCCGGTTCTGGCCGTAGGTCGCCACCAGCGCGGTGCCCTCCACCGGGTCGCCGAGCGGGGTGCCGGTGCCGTGCGCCTCGACCACGTCGACGTCCTGGGTGGACAGTCCGGCGTCGGCGAGCGCGGTACGGATCACCTCCTGCTGGGCGGTGCCGTTGGGTGCGGAGAGCCCGTTGCTGGTGCCGTCGGAGTTGACCGCCGAGCCGCGCAGTACCGCGAGCACCTGATGGCCGTGCCGCCGCGCGTCGGACAGCCGCTCCAGTACCAGAAGACCCGCCCCCTCGGCCCAGATCGAGCCGTTCGCCCCGGCCGCGAACGCCTTGATCCGGGCGTCCCGGGAGGTGACGCCCTGGCCGCAGAACTCGACGAACGTCTCCGGGGTGCTCAGCACCGTCACACCGCCCGCCAGCGCGATCGGGCACTCGCCGGCGCGCAGGGCCCGCATCGCGAGGTGGGCGGCGACCAGGGAGGACGAGCAGGCGGTGTCCACGGTGAGGGCCGGGCCGTGGAAGCCCAGGGCGTAGCTGATCCGGCCCGAGATCACGCTCATGGTGTTGCCGGTGATGCCGTACTGGGAGAACTGGTCGGTGCCTTGCCAGAGCATCTCGTAGTCGTTGCTGGACGCGCCGACGAAAACCCCGGCCCGCTCGCCCACCAGCGAGTCCGGCAGGATGCCCGCGGACTCCAACGCCTCCCAGGCCAGCTCCAGCACCAACCGCTGCTGCGGGTCCATCACCAGCGCCTCGCGCGGGGAGATCCCGAAGAACGCGGGGTCGAAACCGCCCGCCCCGCTGAGGAAGCCGCCCTCGCGCACGTAGGACCGCCGCGCCTGCTGGGAGTCCGGATCGGCGTCGTAGAGCTCCTCGATCGGCCAGTGCCGGTCCTCGGGGAAAGGCGAGATGGCGTCCGTGCCCGCGGCCACCAGGTCCCACAGCTGGGCAGGCGAGGCCACGTCGCCGGGCAGCCGGCACGACATGCCGATCACCGCGATCGGCTCGGCGGACTGCTCGGTCGCGTCACGCAACTGCTCCCGGGTGCGTAACAGATCGGTGGTGACCCTTTTCAAATACTGCCGGAGCGTGCTGACTTCATCGGACATGAACGACTCCCTGCGACGGACGGCCGGTCAGAGTTGGAAAGTGATCCGTTCGGTGTCGAGGCCGCGGACGACCACGTGCCTGCGATAGCTCAGTGAGTCCTCGTGCACGTGGAAGCCGCGCAGGCGGCGAGCCAGTTCACCGAACACGATCTCCGCCTCCAGCCGGGCCAGACTGCTGCCGAGGCAGAAGTGCGCGCCGGCACCGAAGGCGAGGTTCATCACGGCCGGCTTCCGGTCCGCGATGAACCGATCCGCCTCCGGGTGCACCCGCTCGTCCCGGTTGCCGGACGCGAGGACCAGGGTGACCACCGAGCCCTCGGGGATGTCGAGGCCGTTGATCCGGTCGGACCGCAGCGCGACACGGCCGGTCAGCATGATCGGGCAGTCGTGGCGCAGCGCCTCGCTGACCACGTCGCCGACGATCGCCGGGTCCTGCCGGAGCAGCTGGAACTGCTCCGGGTGGCGCGACATCGCGAGCAGGCCGTTGGTGATCAGGTTCGTGGTGGACTCGTGGGCCGCGGTGAACACGGTCACCACGACGTTCGTCACCTCGCGTCGGCTCAGCCCGCGCCCGTTCTCCTGTGTGGAGAGCAGGCTGGAGATGAGGTCCTCACCGGGGTTGCGGCGGCGCTTGTGGATGAGGTCCGCGAAGTAGCCGTGCAGTTCGGTGGTGGTGCGGATGATGCGGACGAGTTCCTCGCGGTCGAACATCGCGGCGGAGTGGAAGCTGGCCACCAGCGTGGGCAGCTCCGTGGACAGCGCCATGTCGCTGGACCACTCCCGCAGCATCGGGATGTCCTCGCCCGGGATGCCCAGGAGAGTCGCGATGACCCGCAGCGAGAGCACCGCGGCCAGGTCCTGCACGCCGTCGAACTCGCCGTCGGCCAGGCAGTCGCGGAGCAGTTCGTCCACGATCTCGCGGATCCACGGCTCGAAACGCGCGGTGATCCGTGGCGTGAATGCCTTGCTGACCAGGTTCCGCTGCCGCCCGTGTCCGGGATCGTCCATGAAGAAGATCGAGTTGAGCACCGGCTCGTCACCGCGGTCGCCGAAGAGTTCCCGCATCCCCGGCGCGTTGAACGTGTCACTGCCCATGGTCGGGTGGCTCTTGAGCACCGCCATACAGTCGGCGTGGTCGCTCAGCAGCAGGGATCCGTCCGACGTCCACATCGGGCCTTGCTCTCGCCACCGCTCGAACAACGGATAGGGGTTCGCGAGCACCTCCCGGTCGAGCAGGGCGTGCAGCGGGTTGTCCGGCACGGTGGTCGGTAAGCGGCTTGGCGCTGACATGGGCTAGCTCCTCTCCGTGGCACGGCCGGCAGTGCGGCCCGTGTCCGATTTCGCGTCGTCGAGCACTCCGTCGATCAGCGTGAACATCTCGTCGTCCGTGGCCGCGCTCAGGTCGGGCACCGCGGCCTGCTCATCGGCGGTGCCGTCTTCCTGGCTGCGCAGCAGTCGCCGCAGTGTCGTCGTGATCTCCTCGGGGACGGGCACGGACGGAGGCCGCCGGAGCAGGGCCGCCTCCAGCTCCCTCAGGCGGTCCAGCACGACCCGCTCGGCCGGGTCGCCCTCGTCGACACCGAGCGCGTCGCCGAGGTACCGGGCCAGCGCGGCGGCGGTGGGATGGTCGTAGACCGCGGAGGCCGCCAGCGGCACTCCGGTGTCCGCGCCGAGCAGGTTGCGCAGCCGGACCCCGGCCAGCGAGTCCAGGCCCAGCTCCCGGAACGGCCGGTGCGCGTCCAAGTCCCCGGCCGGCCGGCCCGAAACTACGGCGACCCGGGCGGTGACCAGCTCCAGCAGCACCGACGACCGCCGCTGCGGCGCGGTGGCCGCCAGCCGTTCCCGCAACGCGCTCGCGGGTTCGGGCCCGGTGTCCGCGCCCACACCCGGCAGTCCGGAGCACAGGCGCCCTGGCCGTACGGCGGCGAACCGCGGCCAGTCCACGGCACCGACCGCGTACTGCGCCGCCCCGCCGGACAGGGCCCGCTCCAGCGCGTCCAGCGCCCGGTCGGCGGGCATCGGCGTGGCGCCGCTGTCCGACCGCGAGTCGACGGGCCAGGACGTGGTCATCCCGGTGTCCAGCCAGGGGCCCCAAGCCAGGCTCGTCGCGGGCAGGCCGCCGGCCTGTCGATGAGCTGCCAGCGCTTCCACGACGGCGTTGGCCGCGGCGTAGTTGCCCTGTCCCGGCGAGCCCGCGGTGCCGGCCAGCGAGGAGCACAGCACGAAGAAGCGCAGCGGATGGCCGGCGGTCAGCTCGTGCAGGAACCGCGCGCCGTCCGCCTTCGCCGCGAACACCCGCGCCAGCCGGTCCTCGGACAGCGCCTCCAGCACCCCGTCGTCGAGCACCCCGGCGGCGTGCACCACACCGGTGAGCGACCGCCCGGCGAGCAGCCCGGCCAGCGCCTCGCGGTCCGCCACGTCGCAGCCGGCGATCTCGACCTCGGTACCCAGCGCGGTGAGTTCGGCGCGCAGTTCCGTCGCGCCGGGGGTGTCCACGCCCCGGCGGCCGACCAGCAGCAGGCGGTCCGCGCCCCGGGCCGCCAGCCGGCGGGCGACGTGCGCGCCGATGCCGCCCAGCCCACCGGTGATCAGTACGGTGCCGATGGGCTCCGTCGTGGCGGGTTCGGCGCGGGGCACCGGGACCAGTCGCCTGGCGTACAGCCGCCCGTCCCGGATCGCGATCTCGTCTCTGGCAGCCAGCGCGGCGGGCAGCGCGGCCAGGTCCTCCATGGCCGGTCGCGGCGGCAGGTCCACCAGGCCGCCGTGCAGCCGGGGCGCTTCCATGCCCGCGACCCGGACCAGCCCGCACACGGCGGCCTGCTCCGGATTCGGCACGGTGTCCGCCGGGTCGGCCCGCACGGCGCCGCTGGTGATCGACCACAGGGGCGTATCCGCGCCTCTGGACAGCAGCGCCCGCAGCAGCGCCAGGGTGGCGGCCAGGCCGGTCGGCACCCGCGGCGTGTCCGGGCCCTCGGCCATCGCCAGGAGGGACACGATGCCGCCGCCCGGCAGGTCGGGCAGCAGCCGGTCCCAGTACTCGCCGTCCACGGCGTCGCCGCGCACGGTGCGGGTCCCTTCGCCCAGCACACCCGCCACGTCCTCGGTGAGCCGGTCCCAGTCCGCGCCCGGCGGGGCCACCACCAGCCACGGCCCCGGCGCGTCGGCGACCGGGCCGGGGGCGGGCAGCGGTGGCCACTCGACACCGTGCAGCAGAGGGTCGGCGGGGGCCCCGTCGTCGTCGGGCAGCCAGAACCGCTGCCGGGTGAACGCGTAGCCGGGCAGTGGCACCGCCCGCCCGCCCGCGCACCAGGCCGCCCAGTCCACGTCGATCCCCCGGGTGTACGCGGTCGCCAACGCCGTCAGCAGGCCGTGCACCTCGTCGGCGTCCTGCCGTAGCACCGGCAGGAAACCGTCCCCGCCCAGCGCCTCCTGGCCGAGCGCGCTGAGCGTCGCGCCCGGTCCCAGCTCCAGGTAGGTGTTGGTGCCCGCCGCGTCCAGAGCGCGCAGGCAGTCGTGGAAGCGCACCGGTTCCCGCGCATGCCGGACCCAGTACTCCGGGTCACGAAGCTCTTCGGTGACCCGTGCGCCGGTCACCGAGGACACGACCGGAATCTCCGGTGTCCGGAAGTCCAGTTTGGCCAGCACCTCCCGGAAGGGGTCCAGAACCGGGTCCATGTGGTGGGAGTGGAACGCGTGCCGCACCGCCAGGCGGTGCGCGTGGGCCACCCGCTGCGAGATCTCCCGCACCGCGTCCGCATCCCCGGCGAGCACCACCGAGGCAGGCCCGTTCACCGCGGCCAGCGCCACCCGGTCCTCGCGGCCGCGCAGCAGTTCCGGCACGTCGGCTTCCGGTACCTGGACGGCCACCATGGCGCCCTCGCCACCGAGTTCGCGCATCAGCCGCCCGCGCGCGGCCACCAGTGCGCAGGCGTCGGCCAGCGAGAACACTCCCGCTGCGTGCGCCGCGGCGAGTTCGCCGACCGAGTGCCCGGCCACCGCGTCCGGCCGCACCCCCACCGTGGTGAGCAGCCGGAACACCGCCACCTGCACCGCGAACACCGCGGCCTGCGCATGGTCGGTGCGTTCACCGGGTCCGTCCCGGAGGATCTCGGCGAGCGGCCGGTCCAGCAGCGGGTCCAGCTCGGCGGCGATCTCCCGGAGGGCCGCCGCGAACACCGGTACCCGGTCCCGGAGCGACGTGGCCATGCCCGCGTACTGCACGCCCTGGCCGGGGAACAGGAACGCGGTCGCGCCGTCGGCCGCCACTCCGGTACTGCCGGTCCCGGCCCGCAGCGCGGCGGTCAGCTCGCCGGTGTCCGTGCCGAGCACGACGGTGCGGGCACGCAGCCGGGCCCGCGTGGTGGCCAGCGAGTACGCCACGTCCAGCGCGGACGGCGAGCCGTTCCCGTCCTCGTCGGCCAGTCGGCGGAGCAGGGCCTCGGCCTGCGCGGGCAACGCCTCCGGGGTGGCCGCGGAGAGCACCCACGGGATCAGCGGCGGAGCCGCGGCGGTCGCCGGCTCCGGCGCGGGCTCGGGCTCGGGTTCCTCCAGGATCACGTGCGCGTTGGTGCCGCTGAGGCTGAACGAGGACACCGCCGCCCGGCGCGGACGGCCCTCGCGCGGCCAGTCCATCGGCTCGTCCAGCAACCGCACCGCGCCGTCGTCCCAGTTCACGTGCGGGCTCGGAGCATTCAAGTGCAGCGTCTGGGGCAGCCGGCCGTGCCGCATGGCCAGCACCATCTTGAGCACACCCGCCAAGCCCGCCGCGGCCTGGGTGTGCCCGAGGTTGGACTTCGCGGACCCGACCAGCACGGGCCGGGCCCGGTCCTGCCCGTACGTCGCCAGCAGCGCGGTGGCCTCGATCGGATCGCCGAGCGGGGTGCCCGTGCCGTGCGCCTCCACCGCGTCCACCTCGCCGGGCGCCAGGCCCGCGACGACCAGCGCGTCCCGGATCACCCGCTGCTGGGCCGATCCGTTCGGCGCGGTCAGCCCGTTGGACGCGCCGTCGGAGTTGAGTGCCGAGCCGCGCAGCACGGCGAGCACCCGGTGGCCCCGTTCGCGCGCGGTGGAGAGCCGCTCCATCACCAGCAGGCCGGCGCCCTCGCTCCACGCGGTGCCCTCCGCGGCCGCGTCGAAGGGTTTGCACCGGCCGTCCGGGGAGAGCACCCCCACCTGGGAGAACTCCACGAACAGCGTCGGCGTGGTCAGCACCGTGACGCCACCCGCCAGCGCGACCGTGCACTCACCGGCCCGCAGCGCCTGCGCGGCCTGGTGCATCGCCACCAGGGCGGAGGAGCACGCCGTGTCCACCGTGATCGCCGGGCCGTGGAAGCCGAACGTGTAGGCCAGCCGCCCCGACGCGACGCTGCCCGCGTTGCCGATCGAAACGTCGCCGGTGAGGTCCTCGGGCGTCCGGTGCGCGCGGCGCGCATAGTCGTTGCCCATCAGCCCGAGGTAGACACCGGTGCGGGTGCCCCGCAGCGCGGTCGGGTCGATCCCGGCGTCTTCCAGCGCGTGCCAGGCCAGTTCCAGCAGGATGCGCTGCTGCGGGTCCATCGAGACCGCCTCGGCCGGGGCGACGCCGAAGAAGCCGTTGTCGAACTCGGCGATCCCGTCCAGGAAGCCGCCGTGCCGTACGTAGCTGCGCCCGCCACGGCCCGGCTCCGGGTGGTAGACCTCGTCCAGGTTCCAGCCGCGGTCTGCCGGGAACTCGGTGATCGCGTCCCGCCCGGCGGCCAGCAGCTCCCACAGCTCGTCCGGGGTGGACACCCCGCCGGGAAGGCGGCAGCTCGCGCCGACCAGCACCACCGGGTCGTCCCTGTCGTGCGAGCCGGGCTCGGCGACCGGTGTCCGGCCGCCGGGTACCGCGCCGGGGAGTTGCCCGGACAGGTACCCGGCCAGGGCCGTGGGGGTGGGGTGGTCGAACACCGCGGTCGCGGGGAGCCGCACCCCGGTCGCGGCGGTGAGCCGGTTACGCAGCTCCACGCCGGACAGCGAGTCGAAGCCGATGTCGCGGAACGCCCGCGCCGGGTCCACCCGGCGCTCCACGCCGAGCACGGAGCCCACCGTGGCCAGTACGAGACCGAGCACCGACCGCTCGCCGCCGGAGACGAACACGGGCGCCTCGGCCACGGCGGCCGGCCGGGCCGCGCTCCGCCGGACGCCCAGCAGCCCGGCCCACACCGGAGCCCGCTCCGGGCCTGCCGCACGCACGTTGGCCAGGTCGAAGCGGGCGGGTACGGTGCACGCCAGGCCGGTGCCCAGCGCCGCGTCGAACAGCGCGAGCCCGTGTTCGCGGGACATCGGCACGAGCCCGGTCCGCCGCAGCCGGGCCCGGTCGGTGTCGTCCAGGCGCCCGGTCATGCCGGTGTCCTGCGCCCACAGTCCCCACGCCATCGACGAAGCGGGCAGTCCCCGCGAGCGGCGGTGCTGCGCCAGCCCGTCCAGCCACGCGTTGGCGGCCGCGTAGTTCGCCTGCCCCGGCGTGCCGAGGACACCGGCCACGGAGGAGAACAGTACGAACGCGGCCAGGTCGAGGTGTTCGGTCAGTTCGTGCAGGTTGCGCGCACCCTCGACCTTCGGTCGCAGCACCGCGTCCAGCCGTTCGGCGGTGAGGGAGCGCACCGTGCCGTCGTCCAGCACCCCGGCGGCGTGGATCACCGCGGTCAGCGGGTGCTGCGCGGGGATCGCCGCGAGCAGCTCGGCGAGGGCGGCCCGGTCGGCGACGTCGCATGCCACGACCGTGATCTCGGCGGTGCCGGTCAGGTCCTCCAGACCGGATTCGAGCGCCGCCGCGCCGCCGCGCCGCCCCGCCAGCACCAGGTGCCGCACCCCGTGCTCGGTGACCAGGTGCCGGGCCAGCTCCCGGCCGAGTACGCCGGTCCCGCCGGTGATCAACACCGTGCCTCCGGCGAGGGCGGGCCGGTCCCCCGTCCGCATCACCCGAGCCAGCCGCGGCGCGAACGCCTGCCCGTCCCGGACGGCGATCTCCGGCTCACCGGTGCCCAACGCCAGCTCCAGGGCGGAGCCGTCGTCCTCGGGGTCGCCGGGGCGGTCCAGGTCGACCAGCACGAACCGGCCGGGATGTTCGGTGCGGGCCGTGCGGACCAGGCCCCAGACCGCCGCGGCGTCGGGGTCCTGGTCGTCCTCCGGGGCGATCGAGACCGCACCACGGGTCCGCACGATCAGGGGCCCGCCCGTCGCCTTCTCGTCGTCGGAGCCCAAGAACTCGCGGACCCGCGCCAGTGCTTCCTCGGGACCGGCCACGTCCACGACCGGCGCGTCCACGATGGCCGGGGTGGGCCGCGGCGCAACCGGCACCCAGTCCAGCCGGTGCAGCGCCCGGTCCACGCCCGCCGTACCCGACCCCACAGGCCCCACGGGCCGGAGCGCGAGCGCGCTGATCGTGGCCACCGCTTCCCCCGCTGCGTCGGCGAGCGCCACGGCGAACGAGTCGTTGCCCTGCGGTGTCAGCCGCACCCGCAATGCCGTGGCCCCGACCGCATGGAGTGCGACCCCGCTCCAGGAGAACGGCAACCTCACCGGCGCGTCCCCCGCATCCAGCAGCAGCGGGTGCAACGCGGCGTCGAGCAGGGCCGGGTGCAGGCCGAACCGCCCGGGATCGACCGGCAGCTCGACCTCTGCCCAGCGCTCCGCCCCGAGCCGCCAGGCCCGCCGCAACCCCTGGAAGGCCGGCCCGTACTCGTAACCTCGCTCGTCGAGCTGTGCGTACTCGCCGTCGAGATCGATCTCCTCGGCACCGGCCGGCGGCCACTCCGTCAGGGCCGCGCCACCGGACTCCGCGGCCCGGAGCGTCCCCGTCGCGTACCGGGCCCACGGCGCGTCCGGCGCGGACCGGGCGTACATCGCCAGCGTGCCCGGATCCGTCTCGCCGATCGCGATCTGCAACTCGATGTCGCCCCGCTCGGGCAGCACCAGCGGGCTCTCCAGCACCAGCTCGTCCAGCATCGGCAGCCCCGCCCGCTCCCCCGCGTGCAGCGCCAGTTCGACGAACGCGGCCCCGGGCAGCAGCACGGTGCCGCGCACCTCGTGCTCGGCCAGCCAGGGGTGCCGGGCGAGAGAGAGCCGACAGGTGGCGACCAGGCCACCCCCGGCGAGCTGGACCACCGAGTCCAGCATCGGATGCCCGGCGACGGGCCCGGAAGCGGCGGTGGGCAGCATCCAGTACCGCTGCTCGCGGAACGGGTAGGTCGGCAGTTCCACCCTCCGGGCGCCGTCGAACAGCCCGTTCCAGTGCACGTCCACACCGTGCACGGCTGCCTCGGCCACCGCCAGCAGGAAGCGGTCGGCACCACCCTCGTCCCGTTTCAGGGTCTCCAGCACCACGCCGCCCTCGTCGTGGTCCCCCTGATGGTTACCGAGGATCTGCCGCACGCCGCCGGCCAGCACCGGATGCGGGCTCACCTCCAGGAACGTGGTGTGCCCGGCGGTGACCAGCCCGCGCACCGTCGCCTCGAACTCGACCGTGGCGCGCAGGTTGCGGTACCAGTAGCCCGCGTCCAGCCCGGTGGCGTCCACCGGACCGCCGGTCACGGTCGAGTGGAAGGGCACCTCGGCCGCCATCGGAGTCACCGGCGCCAGCAGTTCGCGCAGTTCCGCGCGCAGCAGTTCGACCTGCGCCGAATGCGAGGCGTAGTCCACCGGCAGCAGCCTCGCCCGTTTGCCCTCGGCGACCAGTACGGCGGCGAACTCCTCGACCGCCTGGGCGGCGCCCGAGACCACCGTCGCGCGCGGCCCGTTGACCGCGGCCACCGAGAGATCCTCGCCCCAGCGGGCCATCGCCTCTTCGACCGCCGCTCTCGGCAGCCCCACCGACAGCATCCGGCCCGTACCGGAGAGCGCCCGCAACGCCCGGCTGCGCAGCGTGACGATCCGCGCCCCGTCGTCCAGGGACAGCGCGCCGGCCACGGTCGCGGCCGCGATCTCGCCCTGGGAGTGGCCCACCACCGCGGCCGGCCGCACCCCGTGTGCCCGCCAGAGTCCGGCCAGCGACACCATGACCGCCCACAGCGCGGGCTGCACCACGTCCACCCGGAGCAGCGCGTCCGCGTCGGTGAGCACGTCGGCCAGGTTCCAGTCCACGTACGGCGCCATCGCGTCCTGACAGGCCGCCATGTGCCCGGCGAAGACCGGGCTGGACTCCCGCAGTTCCGTGGCCATCCCGGTCCACTGCGTGCCCTGGCCGGGGAACAACAGCACCGGGCCGGTGTCCCGGCAGGGTGACCCGACGACCGTGCCCGGTGCCGAACCGCCCTCGGCGAGCGCTTCCAGCCCGTGCACCAACGAGTCCCGGTCCCGGCCGACGACGGCGGCCCGGTGCTCGAACCCGGCCCGGCCGGTCGCCAGCGTGAAACCGGCGTCCAGCAGGCCGACCCGGTCCGGGCGGAGCCGCTCGGCCAGCCGGCCGGCCTGCTCCCGCAGCGCCTCCGCCGACCGTGCGGACAGCAGCAGCGGCACCGCGGACGCCGGTCGCGGTGCGGCGGCGGGCGCGGGCTGCGGCGCCTGTTCCAGGATCACGTGGGAATTGGTGCCGCTGATGCCGAACGAGGACACCCCGGCCCGGCGCGGGAGCCCGGTCTCCGGCCACGGCGTGTCCTCGGCGAGCGGGGTGACCCTGCCGGACTCCCAGTCCACGTGCGGGCTGGGCTCGGTGTGGTGCAGGATGCGCGGCAGCACGCCGTCGCGCATGGCGTGCACCATCTTCAGGATGCCCGCCACCCCGGCAGCGGCCTGCGTGTGCCCGATGTTCGACTTGACCGACCCCACCAGCAGCGAGCGCGCCCGCTGCGGGCCGTGCACCGCCAGCAGCGCCCGTGCCTCGATCGGGTCGCCGAGCGTGGTACCCGTGCCGTGCGCCTCCACCGCGTCGACGTCCGCCTCGGACAGTCCGGCGTCGGCCAGCGCCGCCCGCAGCACCCGTTCCTGAGCCGGCCCGCTGGGTGCGGAGAGCCCGTTGGAGGCCCCGTCCGAGTTGACCGCGGTGCCGCGCACCAGCGCGTGCACGGTGTGCCCGTGGCGCAGGGCGTCGGAGAGCCGTTCCAGCACCAGCATTCCGACGCCCTCGGACCAGGCCGTACCGTCCGCCGTGGCGGAGAACGGCTTGCACCGGCCGTCCGGGGCGAGGCCCCGCAGCCGCGAGAACTCCACGAACATCTCCGGGGTCGCCATCACCGTCACCCCGCCGGACAGGGCCAGGTCACACTCACCGAGACGCAGCGACTGCACCGCGAGATGAGTGGTCACCAACGACGAAGAGCAGCCGGTGTCGACCGTGACCGCGGGGCCGGTGAGGCCGAGCACGTAGGCCACTCGGCCGGACACCACGCTGGAGGTGTTCCCGGTGATCAGGTACCCCTCCAGCCCGTCGGGGACGGTATGCACCCGGGGCGCGTAGTCGTGCATCATCGAGCCGGCGAACACGGCCGTGCGGCTGCCCCGCAGCGAGGTGGGATCGATGGCCGCGTTCTCCAGGGCCTCCCACACCGTGGTGAGCAGGAGGCGCTGCTGCGGATCGGTGGTCAACGCCTCGCGGGCGGAGAGCCCGAAGAACTCGGCGTCGAAATGGCCGGCGTCGTAGAGGAAGCCGCCGTGCCGGGCGTAGGAGGTGCCGGGCCGGTCCGGGTCGGGATCGTAGAGGGCCGCCAGGTCCCAGCCCCGGTCGTCCGGTAACTCGCCGATCGCGTCGGTTCCGTCCCTGGCCACCTGCCAGAGCCCTTCCGGGGTGGTTATTCCGCCCGGATAGCGGCACGCCATTCCCACAATCGCAATCGGTTCGCCCGGCATCCGGTGCCCTCCCAGAGCAGTTTGGACTTTGTCGGCTACCATGGACGCAAAATTATCGACCGAACCAGCGACCATCTAACCAAACGCCGATAAATCGAGGTGCAGCAACATGATGAGCACCCGGACTCATTCCACACAACACCTTCAACCGACCAAAATCTGGGGCTTTCCCTAGGGGCTTTGGCCAGTTGTCAAAATGGGCCGGGAACTCCCTTGGCGGTCGCCGGTCCAGCCGCAGAGAACAGCCAAAGCCGCAGGTCACAAGTTCAACTGAACGAGCAGGCTGCCGCAGTGGCCGCGTGCAGCGTGATCCTCCCGCAAGCCATTTGTCCGCCCGGTAAACGCCTGACTGGCGGTCGGCGCTTTTTTGTCTTCTTTTTGTCTCCGTCACCAAGTGACCGGGAGTTCCGATACCGAGAACCCGGAGTCGTTGACGTAGCGCAGTTCGTCGCGTGGCATGGCCAGGCGGAGAGTCGGGATGCGCCGGAACAGGGTGTCGAGGACGATGCGCAGCTCCAGCCGGGCCAGATTCTTGCCGAGGCACTGGTGCGGTCCCCAGCCGAAAGCCAGCTGCTTGCGGTTGTCCCTGGTGACATCGAACGTGTCCGGGTCGGCGAACACCGCGGAGTCGCGGTTGGCGGCGGCGGACAGGGCGGCGACGCCCTCACCCGTCCGCACCAGGGTCCCGCCGATCTCGACGTCCGCCGTGGCGCGGCGGATCAGGGACAGCTCGGCGACGGAGAAGAACCTCAGCAGTTCCTCCACCGCCCCCGGGGCCAGGCCCGGATCGGCGGTGAGGAGGGCGAGCTGGTCGGGGTGTTCGAGGAGAGCCAGGATGCCGAGTGCGGTCATCGTGGCGGTGGTCTCCAGGCCCGCGACGACCAGGAGTACGCACAGTTCGACCATGGCCCAGCGACTCTCGTCACCGCTGAAGAGCTGGTGGCCCGCCAGCCTGCCCAGCAGGTCCTCGGGCCGCTCGGTCATCTTGGTGGCGCACAGCGCGTCGAAATACGCGGTCAGAGAGCGGAAGGCCTCGGCGCGATCCGCCGCGTCAGTGGAGTCGTGGGCTATCAGCACCGAGGTGTTGGTGGTGAACTCCTGGCGGTCACCGGCCGGGATGCCGAGCAGCTCACACAGCACCAGACCGGACATCGGCACGGCCAGCGCTGACACCAGGTCGGCGGGCCCGGCGCCGGCCAGCACATCGTCGAGCAGACCGTCGACGATGCACTGGATCCTGGGGCGCAGTTCCCGCATGCGGTGGATGGCGAACTCGCCGGCGACCGCACGACGGGCGGGGCCGTGCTCGGGTGGGTCCATCTCGATCAGCGAGGGCCTGAAGCCGGGGAACACGGTCTCGCCGACGCGCATCCACGGGAAGTCCGGGTGCGAGCGGTCGGAGCTGAACCGGGCGTCGCCGAGCACAGCGCGGACGTCTTCATGGCGTGCGGCAACGAACACGGTGCGTCCGCTCGGGCCCGTCACCCTGGGCAGGCCGGGGTGCTCGCGCAGGCCGGCGTAGTCCGGCGGCGGGGAGAACGGGCAGGTCCGGGACATCGGCCAAGTCTCGGCTCGCAGCGGGCTCTGATCGTGCATGGTCACCACCTCGACTCATTCGGAAGCCGAGGACGACCGTATGACTGGTGTTACCCGATTTTCCCTAGAATCCCCGGGAGGCGCGTTGCGCGGGCTTCTGGGCGGTCAGCCGTACGCCACCAGTGGTTGCGGAGGCCCAGGCAGGGCCCTCACCACTCGATTCGGTATCCGGTCAGCCACGCGTCGGATCCGTCGCCGCCGCGGGCGATGCTGCGTGGCAGCATCACGTCGCGCACCACCCGTCGCAGCAACCCCGGTGCCGCCCGGCGGGCCATGAGGGCGCTGTGCGCGACCACCCGTTCCACGCGGGCACGGCGCAGTTCCTCGTATGCGGCGAAGGCTCGGCGGGGCTCGTGCTGGTCGCGTAGGCACTTGGCGAGTACGACGCTGTCCTCGATGGCCATCGAGGCGCCCTGGGCGGCGTTGGGGGCGGCGGCGTGTGCGGCGTCGCCGATGATCACCATGGTGTCGGAGTACCACTGCGGGGTGGCGGCGAGGTCGTGGGCGTGGGAGCCGATGATGTGGTCGCCGGTGGCTCGGACGATGTCGGCGGCGGGGGTGCGGTCGCCGTCGAGGAGCGCGGTGACGCGCTGCCGCCATTGGTCGGCGGTGACGGCGGCGAGGTCCTGCCGGGAGCGTTCGGGGCCGGGTGCGTTGGCGAACCACCACACCTCGCCGTCCGGCGCGGCCGTGCAGCCGAAGAAGGCCCGGCGGCCGTGGATCATGGTGTAGGTCTCGGGCGCGAACGGTGGTTTGATGTCGCGGGTGTAGCCGCAGACGGTGTTCTGGCCGGTGTAGCGGGGGCGGGGCGCGGCCGGGTCGATCATCTTGCGGACCACCGAGTGGATGCCGTCCGCACCGATCAGCAGGTCGCCCTCGGCGCGGCTGCCGTCGGCGAAGGAGGCGACCACCCGCCGGTCGCTGACGGTCTCGGCGGCGACCAGCCGCTTGCCGTGCCGGACGGCTATGTCGCGGCGGTGCGCTTCGTCGTGCAGTACGCGGTAGAGGGTGGCGCGGGTGAGCGTACGGGGGCCCATGCCCGTCTCGCCCGCGGAGCCCGCCAGCGGACGTTCGCCGAGCCGCTTGCCCGTACCGCTGAGGAACTCCACCCGTTCGGCGGGGAAGGAGTTGGCCAGGACCGGGCCGTGGGCGCCGATGACGCGCAGCGCCTCCAGGCCGTTGGCGAAGACGACGAGGAAGGCGCCGGCATCGTCGGCGCCGGTCGGGTACGCCTCGAAGACCTCCGCGTCGATGTCCGCCTGCCGCAGGGCCATCGCGGTCACCGCTCCCGCGATGCCACCGCCGATGATCAGGGCTTTGGTCATGGCGCTCCCCCAGGTGAATCGCCGCCCGCGGTGCGGAGGTCCGCCCCGCCACCGTCCACCTTGCCGCCGGTCGGCGGCGGGAGCCAGACCCCGTACGCGGGGCCGGCTCCCGCCGGGGGCGCGGGAGGTCAGCCCGTCACGTACACGTCCTCGACGTACCGCCCGGCCGCCGTCAGGTCGCGCAGCCAGTCCTCGGCCTCTTCGTCCGTGGCGCCTGTGCGGGCCGCGTACAGGTCTCGGAAGGCGGCGCGTACGCCGGGTGCCATGCGGTTGCCGTCGCCGCAGACGTACACCCGGGCTCCGGCGTCCAGGAGTGCGCCCGCTTCCTCCGCCTCGGCGGTGATGCGGTGCTGGACGAAGCGGCAGTCGTTTTCGGGGCGGGTGCTGAAGGCCGGGCGGAGGGAGACCGCACCGGCCGCTTCGGCCTCCCGTAGTTCGTCGGCGTGCAGGTAGTCGGCTTCGGGGGCGTCGCAGCCGAAGTAGAGGAGGGCTGGCGGCAGTTGGGATTGGCGGGCGGCGGCCACGCGGTCGGCCACGGCGCCGCGGAAGGGGGCCAGGCCGGTGCCGGCCGCGATCAGGATGACCGGTGCCGGGTCGGCCGGATCGAGGCGGAAGGCCTCCCGGCAGGGCTGGACGCGGGCCAGGACGGTGTCGCCGGGCCGCAGGGTGTGCAGGTGCTCGGAGCCGGTGCCACCGGGGAGCAGCGAGACCATCAGGTCGGCGTGGCGCGGGTCTGCGGCGGGTGAGGAGGAGAGGGAGTAGTGGCGGATGCGCATCGCCGGCAGCAGGTCGAGGATGAGCGGCCAGGGCAACGCGCCGTGCAGGGCCGGGTACGCCTCGATGAGGTCGAGGACGCTGCGCGGGTCGTCGTCGGTGAGCGCTTCGAGGGCGGCGCGCTCGGGCGGGCAGGGGTTGTGGGCGGCGAGGGTGGCGCGCTGGTCCGGTGTGGGGCGGGCGCCCAGTTCCAGGTGGTGGGTGAGGAGACTGCGTACGGTGAGGGGACGGTCGACCGGCAGGGAGTCCCGGCCCGCACGGCCCGCACCGGCGCGGATGTCGAGGACGGTGTCGGGGTCCACGCCAAGTACTCGTGTCGCGCGCTCCACGGCTGCCGTTCCGTTGGCGGGGAGTACGGCCAGGTGGTCGGCGGTGCGGTAGGTGACCCCGGCGGGGAGGGCGAGGCGCAGGAAGCGCTTGACGCGGGGGTGGCCGGGGGCGGTGAGGTCGTACGCCTCGGTGACGGTCATCGGCTGGAGGCCGTGGCGGGTGGCGAGCCCATCCAGGGGGCCGCCGGTGACCTCGCGGATGGTGTAGGAGGTGTCCGTACCGTCGGCCGACGTGCTCGCGCCGATGCTGGCCGGGTCGCCGTAGCGCACCAGCAGTTCGGTCCGCAGCGCGGCCGTGAACGCCTTCACCGCGCCGTTCAGGTCGCCCGACGCGTCGGCTTCGCCGCGCGGCAGCAGCCGGTCGGCGCCCAGGGCCGCCAGCCGCTCGTCGAGCAGGGTCGGTACGCGCTGGTAGGTGGCGGCCCAGTTGCGGTCGCCGACGCCGAGGACGGCGTACGGTACGCCTTCGGCCTGTGCCTGTGTGCTCTCCAGCCACTCCATGAAGTGCGCCGCGTCGTCGGTGGGCCGGCCGTTGTAGGAGGCGGTGACGATCACGACCGGGCGGTCCGTGGGGAGGGCGCCGGCCGCGGCGTCCAGCGGGGCGACCTCGGTGCTGAAGCCAAGGCCGGTGGCCTCGTCGGCGATGCGTTCGGCAAAGTCTCGGCAGGTGCCGTAGTTGGTGCCGTGCAGGAGGAGCAGCGCGGTGTCCTGCCGGGCCCGGGTGGGCAGGCCGTCGTCCGCTGCGGTGTCCGTGCCGTCCCGCTCCGCCGTCCCGCCGGGCAGGACCGACAGCGCGGCGCGCACGGCTGCGCGGTCGGCGGGAGTGCGCCTGCCGAGGGTGAGGGTGAAGCCGTCCGGCTTGAGGGTGAGGCTTTCCTTGATCTTCAGCTGGTAATCGCTGTGGTCGATCAGGCGGTAGCGGTGCACCAGCATGGCGAGCAGCATCGTCGCCTCGTGGAGCGCGAACTGCCGCCCGATGCAGGCACGTTCGCCCGTACCGAAGGGCTTGTACGCGTGCGGGGAGCGGGCCGCCTCGGCCTCCGGCGCGAACCGGGTCGGGTCGAAAAGTTCCGGGTTGTCGCCCCAGGCCGGGTCGCGGTGCAGCATCGGGGTGAGGACGGTGACGAGCTGGCCCGCCTTCACCGGGTAGCGGCCGCCGAGCAGGGTGTCGGTACGGGCCTGGCGGCTGAAGGCGGCGGCGGTGGGCCACAGCCGCAGCGCCTCGTTGAGGACCTGCCGGGTGAAGGGCAGCCGCCCGATGTCCTCGAAGGACGGGTCGGGGTCGGTCGCGTCGCCCCACAGCTCGTCCGCCTCGCGCTGGGCCAGGCGCAGCGCGGCCGGGTCCTTGAGCAGGTGGTGGAGGGCGAAGGAGAGCGCGCCGGAGGTCGTCTCGTGGCCGGCGATGAGGAAGGTGATGACCTGGTTGCGGATGTTGGCGAGGTCGAGCGTGGTGCCGTCGGCGGGGTGGGTGGCGCCGAGCATCAGGCCGAGCAGGTCGTCGGAGGTGCCGGCCGCTTCGCCGCCTTCGCCCGTACGGGAGGCGATGACCTCGTCCACGACGGAGGCGAGGTAGTCGGAGTCGGCCCGGAAGGCGGCGTCCTGTTCGCTGTAGTCACCACCCGGTTTGCGGCCGAGGCGCTTCATGCTCCATTCCAGGCAGCGCACCATCGCCTCGACGAAGGGGTGCGGCGTGTCGCGGGAGAACGACTCGAAGTCGAAGCCGAAGCCCGCCAGGCCGATGGTGTCCAGCGTCATCCGGGTCATGTCGTCGGGGACGTCCACCGGCGTCCCGTCGGCGGCGCGCCGGTCCCAGCTGCCGAGCACCCGGCGGGCCACCTTGAGCATCGCGGGGTGGTAGGTGCGCATCGAGCCGAGTGCGAAGGCCGGCATCAGGATGTCGTGGGCCTTGGCCCAGTTCGGTTCCTCGTTGTACGCGGTGAACAGGCCGTCGCCGGCGAACTCGCGGACGTTCTCCAGGGCGACCGAGACGCCCTTGGCGAAGCGTTCCTCGTCGGCCAGTTCGGTGACCAGCTCCAGTGAGGAGACGAACATCGCCTCATGGCCGTGCAGCCGCCGCCGGTACACCGGACCGTGCTCGCGGGCCAGCCCCATGGCCTGCTGGAGGGGGGTCGAGGTGAGTCCGGTGGCCGACAGGTCGACGACCGGCACCTCCTCGGGAAGGTGCTCGGCCGCGTCGGCTGCTTCGAACGTGATCGTGTCGGTCATGACTCAAGCGTGACCCGCCCCGTGTACCGTGCGACGCCGGGTAACTGCATGATTGTGCAGTGGTTTTTCGCTGTCCGCTCTTGCGGCCGGACCGGAGAAGGAGCAATGGACGAGGCGACGGCGGACGGCCCGGCGGGCCCGTACGAGGCGGGCCCGTGGCGCAACTACTTCCTGATCCTGCTGGACCGCATCCCCGTGCCGATCGCCGTGTGCAAGGCCCACGGCGAGGTGCTGATCGCGAATCCCGCGATGGCCGCCGAGTGGGGCGCGGCGCCCGGGCAGCTGCGCGGCCGCAATCTGCTGGACCTCTTCCGACCCCGTTCGCAGGCGCAGATAGACCGGCTGGTCGACGCGCTGCGCCTGGGCCGCAGGTCCCGGTACCCGGTCGGGGTGCGCTGGCGGGTCGGCGCGGACGGCGCCGAGCGGGAAGGCGAATTGACGGTCGATCCGGTCGGCGACCCGTCGGTGAACCCGCCCGCCCTGCTGGCCCTGCTCCGGGTGCACGAGGACGCGCCGGCCGCGCCGCTCTTGGCGCGTGACGCGGCCAGCCCCGTCGAGACGCGGATCCTCGCGCTGGCCGCGTCCGGTGCCACCACCGCCGCCATCGGCAGCCACCTCGGCCTCACCGTCGACGGTGTCAACTATCACCTCACCCGCCTCTCCCGCCGGTGGCGTGTGCAGGGCCGCGCCGCTCTGGTGGCCAAGGCGTACGTACTGGGCGTACTGGCGCCGGGGGTCTGGCCGCCGGCGCCGGCGGTCGGCGCGGCACCGGGTTCCGAGGGGCCGAGGAGCCCCCAGGGCGGGGCGTCCGGGACGGCCTCCGCCGCCGAGTGCGAGCTCCGCAAAGATCCCTGAATCCGCCCGAAACACACCCTGTCCGGCCGCACGGGAGACGAGTAGCGTCGGGCGCCCTTCTTCCGTACGGAGGGTGTCCTGCCATGGCCGACACCGTGAGTCACACGCAGTACGAGAGGTACGAAGGCGGCAGCCCGGAAGCGGAGCGGGTGGTCTTCGAGGAGCTGGCGCGGCAGCTGATGCGGGTGCAGCTCGCGAACCGCAAGAGCAGCGGGGCGCACGGTGTCGAGCGGGCCTTCCACGCCAAGGCGGTGCTGGGGGTGGAGAACGCCCGGCTGCGGTTCGGCGAGGAGCTGCCCGCCGCGCTGGCGTCCGGGTTCGTGCAGCCGGGCGCGCAGTACCCCGCGGTGGTGCGGCTGTCGAACGCGAGCGGGACGGCCCAGCCGGACATCTCGCCCGATCTGCGCGGAATCGCCGTACGGGTGGACGTATCGGCCGAGGAGACGCACGATCTGCTCGCGACCAACTTCCCGGTGTCGCACGCGCGCGACGCGCGGGAGTTCGTGGCGTTCGCCAGGGCGATGGCCGGGGCCGACAGCACCTTGCAGAAGGCGTTCGGGCTGCTGGTGAAGCTGCCGCTGGCGGTGGGCTGGGGCACGGCGGCGCGGATGCGGCGCAACGTGCAGGCCGCCACCCGGCACGTGGTCGGGTCGCTGGCGCGCGAGACGTACTGGAGCCGGGGCGCGGTGATGTGGGGCGACGCGGGCCCGGTCCGCTACCAGCTGCGGCCCGCGCCGGGCGGCACCCCCGCGCCGCGGCCGGACCGGCACGACCCCGACCATCTGCGCCATGAGCTGGCGGGACGGCTGGCGCTGGGCGACGTGGAGTTCGAGCTGTGCGTGCAGCGGTACGTGAGCGAGGAGCGCACGCCCATCGAGGACGGGGCGGCGCAGTGGCGGGAGACGGACGCGCCGGTCGTCCCGGTCGGTCGGCTGACCATTCCGCGGCAGGACGTCACCGCGGCGGAGGCCCGCTCCGCGGCCCGGCGGGTGGAGGCGCTGGCCTTCAATCCCTGGCACACCACGGACGAGTTCCGTCCGCTGGGCAACCTGAACCGGGCCCGCAAGGCCGCGTACCGGGCGAGCGCCGGTCACCGGCTCGGCACCCGGTTCCGTACGGAGGAGCCGCTGCGCAACACCGTCGTCGGCGTGCCCGTGCGGGCCGCCTTCCGGGCCGTCAACCGGTACGTGCCGTGGCACCGGCTGCCGCTGAACCTGAGCCTGCTCAACCTGGTGGCGCTGCGGCAGGCACTGCGCCGGTTCAACCTCATCGACACCGAGGTCCCGGAGGCGCCGCCGCAGGCCGTGCCCGTGCCGGAGACGGTGGACGAGGGCGCGCGGACGGCCCGTACGTACGACGGTTCGTCCACCGACCTGTCGGAGCCCCGGATGGGCGCGATCGGCTCCACCTTCGGCCGCAATCTGCGGCCGGTGTACCGGCCCGACCTGGACATCGTCCCCAACCCGGTCACCACGGCGCGCCAGTTGCTGCACCGTACGTCGTTCCGTCCGGCGCCCTCGCTGAACATCCTGGCCGCGGTGTGGATCCAGTTCCAGGTGCACGACTGGGTCAACCACCGGCGGTACAAGCCCGGTGAGCGGGCGGTGGAGATCCCGATGCCGCCCGGCAGCGCCTGGACCAACACGCCCGGCGGGCCGCCCGAGGACGTGATGCGGTTCGCCGAGAACGTGGGCGTGGAGCGGCCGGGCGAGCCGCCGCTGCTGTTCACCAACACCACCTCGCCGTGGTGGGACGGCTCGGAGGTGTACGGCGGCGACGAGGCCACCGCGCGCTCGCTGCGCGAGCCGGACGGCGCCAAGCTGCGGCTGGAGGACGGACACCTGCCGGTCGGCGCCGGCGGCATCCCGCTCACCGGCTTCAGCGAGAACTGGTGGCTGGGCCTGAGCGTGATGCACACGCTCTTCGCGCGGGAGCACAACGCGCTGTGCGACGCGCTGCACGCCGAGTACCCCACCATGAGCCAGGACCGCATTTACCACACCGCCCGGCTGATCGTCTCCGCACTCATCGCGAAGATCCACACGGTGGAGTGGACCCCTGCGATCCTGGCCACCGAGGCCATCGACGTCGGCCTGAAGACGAACTGGCAGGGCCCGCCCGACAAGTGGCTGAGCAAGCTGGGGCTTTGGCTGGTCGAGTCGCACGCCCTGCGCGGCATCCCGGAGACCCTGCCGGACCACCACAAGGTGCCGTACTCGCTGACCGAGGACTTCGTCACCGTCTACCGGATGCACCCGCTGATCCCGGACGATTACGAACTGCGCGAGCACCGTTTCGGGCAGCGTACGGAGACCGTCACGTTCGACGACATCCAGGGCACGGCGGCCGAGGGATTGGCCCGCAAGACCGGCCTGACCGACACGCTGTACTCCCTCGGCATCGCGCACCCGGGCTCGATCACCCTGCACAACTACCCGCAGGCGCTGACCCGCTTCGAGCGGGACGGGGAGATCATCGACCTGTCGGTGGTCGACCTCGTACGGACCCGGCGGCGCGGGGTGCCGCGCTACAACGACTTCCGCGCGGGTCTGCACAAGCCGCGGGTGCGCCGCTTCGAGGACATCAGCTCCGATCCGGAGACGGTCGCGCAGCTCAGGGAGGTCTACCGGAACGTCGACGAGGTCGACACCATGGTGGGGCTGTTCGCCGAGAACCCGCCGGAGGGCTTCGGCTTCAGCGACACCGCCTTCCGGGTCTTCATCCTGATGGCGACCCGCCGCATCCAGTCCGACCGGTTCCTGACCGTCGACTTCCGGCCGGAGCTGTACACGCCGCTCGGCATGGACTGGATCGCCCGCGGCGGGATGAACTCGATCATCCTGCGGCACTGCCCGGAGCTGGCCGCGATGCTGCCGCGCGACGCGAGTGCCTTCGCGCCGTGGCGGCCGGTGCTCCCGGGGCGCGGCGGCGGCGCGGGTTCGTGAGGGACATGGCCGCGCCGCGTCTCCGGTGGGGCGCGGGGCCTCCCGCAGGTCCCGCGCAGCCCTGTGTAAGGCACAGGTAAGGCGCCCGATAACCTCCTCATGTGGAGCAGAACACGCCCGCGCCCTTCGAGCGCGGTACGGACGGCCCGAAGGTCATCGTGGTCGGCGTCGACGGGTCGGACTCGTCGTGGCGCGCCGCCGCCTACGCGGCGGGGCTGGCCCGCCGGCAGGGTTCCAAGCTGGCCCTGGTGTACGTCCAGCCGGTGCTGCCGGCGGGGGCGGCCATGGGGGCGCCGGTCGTGGACGCGACGAACGAGGTCGCCGAGGAGCTGATGGCGGAGATCCGCGCGGCGACGGAGCGGGTGCAGGGCACCTACGATCTGCGCTGGGAGTTCCACACGCTGCGCGGCGACCCGTACTCGGGCATGGTGCAGATGGCCGACGAGCTGACGGCGGACGCCGTGGTAGTGGGGGCTTCGGAGTCGGCGGGGCACCGGATCATGGGGTCAGTGGCGGTACGGCTGGTCAAGGCGGGGCGCTGGCCGGTGACGGTCGTTCCGTGACCGGCCGGTGGCACCGAGGTCACCCATCGGCGGTTTCCGGCCACCGCGGCGGCCGGAATGCACGGGTCAATCGGATTGGTCTGGACCACGAGGGTGGGGGCGGTTAGGGTCCTTCCCGTACGGCGCACCGGCCGTACGGCTCCCGCACCGCCCTGCTCACAGCACCGCCCCGCCGGTCCGGTCCGGCGCGCCCCGGCGCGAACCGATCCCTGCCGGCGCACCGCTTCGCCACCCCCCGCCAGCTCTGCCCCTGGGACCGGTCCATGATCGAAATCGTGGTGGTACTCCGGGTCGAGGACGCCGTCCTCGACTTCCTCTCCGTCCTCACCGACCCCGACCCCGGCGGCGGCCCGGTCGCCGTGGTCCTCGCCGACCGGGGAGACGTCCTCCCGCTGCCCGTCGGCCTGCCACCGGCCGAACGGCTCGCCCTGCTCGCGCCGTACGTACGCTCCGCCGCGGAGGACGCCGCCTCCCCCGGCCCCGCCGCGCTCGCCGGCCTGATACGCCGGGCCGCCGGCGGCCACTCCGCCCGCGTGTGGACCCACTCCCCCGCCGACAACCGGCGCAGCCGTGGCCGCGTCGGCCGGGACACCGCCATCGCCTGCACGGACCTGGCGGACGCCCCCGGGAAGACCGCCGTGCCGGTGCTGACCGTGCGGCACGCCGTCGGATACTCCCCGTACCTCCAGTTCGTCAGCGACCTCGACCGCCCGCTCGACCGCGCGCAGATCGCGGCCAAACTGGACTTCGTCAACAGCGCGGCGCCCGGACTGCTCGACACCCGGTCGCCCGAGTTCATGGTGCAGACGCCCCGCATCCCGGCCGCCGAGCGGTTCTTCGGCGCCGACCCCACCGAACGCGAACGGCTCTTCGCCCTGCTCGCCAGCCTGGACGACGAGGCCGCCGCCGTCGCCGACCCGTGGGAGTTCGCCACCTCGCCGTACGAGGCCCGGCGCCTGGACGCGACCGCCGCCTGGGTACGGCGCAACTGCCCGCCCGGCGGGCAGCCGCTGGTGGAAGTCGGCGCCTGTGAGGGCGCGTTGACGTCCCGGCTCGCGGCGGACGGCTTTCCCGTCCACGCCACCGAACCCAACCCGCACTTCCGGGACCGGCTCGCCACCGCGCTGCGCGGCACCGACGCCGTAGAGGTCGGCGCCGAGGACCTCGCCGGACTGGCCAAGGACGGGCCGGAAGGCGCCGCGTACCTGCTGATCGAGATGCTCTATTACGGCCAGGACCTCGCGCTGCTCGACGACCTGCCCACCGACCTGCTCTTCCTCGCCCTGGAGCCCGAAGCGCTGGAGACGCGGCTGCGGCCGTGGCTCGCCGGGTCCGCGGTGTGGCGGACGGTGGAGGAAGCCCGGCTCGTCGCGCCCCGGGTGGAGCCGGTCTGCGGCGGCCGCGCGTACCTGAGCAAGCGTGGCAGCGTCGGGCTCGTCCTGCGCCGGACCGACGGCTGACCCCGGCGCCTCCTCCCGGCGGGCCACCCCGCCTGCCGTCCCTTCCCCGCCGCCTCTTTCCCGCCGCGCCGCCACCGGCCGCGGCCCGGCTGCCCGCCGGGCTGCCGCCGCACCCTGCGCCCGTACCGGAAGGCCCCCATGCGCGCCGACATCTCCCTGGTCAACGCCTGCCTGCTCCCCGCCTACGCGGGCCGCTCGCCCGCCGACTGGATCCTGCGCGCGGCGGACGAGGGCCTGGCGGGCGTGGGGCTGTTCGGGACCAACTTCCCCGCGGGCGCCGGTTCGCTGCGCGAGGAGGTCACCGGCCCGCTCCGCGCCGTACGCCCCGACCTGCTGATCGCGCTCGACGAGGAGGGCGGTGACGTGACCCGGCTCGACTACCGCCGGGGCAGCGTCTACCCGGGCAATCACGCCCTCGGCGCCGTCGACGACGTCGTGCTCACCCGGGAGGTGGGCGCGGCGATCGCCGGCGACCTGCGGGCCGAGGGCGTCAACCTCTGCCTGGCCCCGTGCGCGGACGTCAACTCCCGCCCGGACAACCCCATCATCGGCGTCCGCTCCTTCGGCGCCCGCCCGGACCTGGTGGCGCGGCACACCGCGGCGTATGTCGAGGGCGTCCAGGGCCGCGGCGTCGCCGCCACCGTCAAGCACTTCCCGGGACACGGCGACACCCGTACCGACTCGCACTCCGAACTGCCGGACATCGACCGCGACCCGGCGGCCCTCGACGCGGTGGACCTGCCGCCGTTCCGCGCCGGGATCGCGGCCGGCGCCAGAGCCGTGATGACCGGGCACATCCGGCTCTCCCGGCTGGACGGCCTGCCCGCGACGCTGAGCCGGCGGATCGTCACCGGGCTGCTGCGTGAACGGCTCGGCTACCGGGGCGTGGTGATGACCGACGCGCTGGAGATGGCGCCGGTCGTACGGCGCTGGGGGTACGGCGGCGCAGCGGTCGCCGCGCTGGCCGCGGGCGCGGACCTGGTGGTACTGGGCGCGACCGACGGCGAGAAGCTGCTGCCCGAGATCCACGACGCGGTCCAAGAGGCGCTGGACCGCGGCACGCTGTCCCTGGAGCGGGTGGCGGAGGCGGCCTGCCGGGTCGCGTCGCTGCGCGCCTGGGCCGACCCGGCGAGACGCGCCGGGATGCCGGACGCCGGCCCGGCCGCGTCCGGCGGACACCGCGAGCCCGTCGGCCTGGCCGCCGCCCGCCGGGCCCTGCTCGCGCACGGCGTGCCCCGGGCCTCCGACGGCCGCCGCCTGCACACCGTACGGCTGGCCACCGTCGCCAACATGGCGGTCGGCGAAGCCCCGTGGGGGCTGGCGGCACCGCTCCGGGACCTCGGGGCCCTCGCCTCCGCCACCGACGTGGAGCCGGGCACCGACCCGGCCGCGGTCGGCCTGCCACCGGCCGACGGCGGGCCGCTCGCGATCGTCGTACGGGACGCCGGGCGCGACCCCTGGCAGCGCGCCGTCCTCCAAGTGCTGCGGGACCGGCGTCCCGACCTGGTCACCGTCGAGATGGGCCTGGCCCCGGACCAGCCGCTACCCGAGGACGCCCCCGCGACACTGTTCACCCGCGGCGCCGGCCTGGCCAACGCCACGGCGGCGGCGGAGTACCTGACCGGCCGCGTCCGGCGCGGCCCGCTGCGCACATGAGCACCCGCCAGCCCCCCGTCAGGACAGCGGCCCCACCCCCGGACGGGCCCGCCGACGCGACCGCAGGCACTGGGGCGGCGATCCTGTGCGGACAAGGAGCAACCAACGTGTACGACCACTGCGTGGGCCTCGGGTACCACTGCGAGTCCACGTACCAGATCCGGCGCGTCACCGGCGTCACCCGCGCCCACTTCTTCGACTGGCTGGACCTCGACTTCGAATCGGTCGTCGAAGCCGTCGCGGAGGACTTCGGCACGGTGCTGCGGCCCGGCCTGGTCGAGCCGTTCGACGAGGGCCGCTGCGCCCTGGACCGCGGCTCCGACATCCGCTTCTACCACGAGTTCCACCCCGCCACCGGTGCCGGAACACCCCTCACCCAGCAGGACATCGACACGCAACTCTCCCGCGTACGCGCCAAGTTCGGCGCACTCGCCGGACGCTGGCGGGACCTGGCCGGCTCCACCGCCCGGGTGCTGTACGTCCACCACGACGCCTGGGACGAGCTGACCGCCGCCGACCTGCGCCGGCTGCGCGCGGTGATCGCGGCGCAGCACCCGGCCCACCGCTTCGACCTGCTCTGGCTGCGCCGCACCGCACCGCCGGACACCGCCCCGATCGGCCCCGGCATCACCTGGGGCACCGTCGCCGCCGCCCCCGGCCGCTGGGAGGGCGACGACGACGCCTGGGACGCGGCCCTCATCCCCGTACTCACCCCCGCTTCCGCCTCGGCCCCACCGCACCGCACCGGCACTAAGGAACCCGCATGACGTCTCCCCCGCCGCGTACCGTCATCCTCTCCCCGCACTTCGACGACGCCGCCCTCTCCCTGGCCGGCCTGATCCCGCGACTCCCGGCACCGGTGACCGTGGTGACCGTGTTCGGCGGCGCGCCCGCCGCCCGGCACGCCGTCTCCTGGTGGGACAGCATCTGCGGGTTCTCCACCGCCGCCGAGGCGCACCGCGCCCGGCTCGCCGAGGACGCGCGGGCCGCCGCACTGCTCGGCGTGGACCGGGCCGTACTGGGCCACCCCGACGGCCCGTACGGAGAGAACGACGAACTGGCGGGAATCGACGCCTACTTGAGCGCCCTGCCGACACCCTCCCCGCTCGTCCTCCTGCCCATCGGCACCAACCAGCCCGACCACGAGCGGGTACGTGACCGCGCCCTGCGCGTCCTCGACGCGCTGGGCGCCCCGCCGCCCCTCCTGTACGCCGACCTCCCGTACACCGGCCATCTGCCCGAGTGGGGCACCCCCGACACGGACCACGCACTCGGCAGCGACAAGACCTTCGGCCTCTCCTACCAGCACCTCGCCACCCGCTACCGCCTCGACCTCGCGTACGACCTCGTCCTCGACGACGAGCAGTGGGCCCGCAAGCGGGAGGCGGTGCTCTGCTACGGCTCGCAGCTCGCCCCGCTCGCCGCCGACCACGGCAGCCTGCTGGCCCGCAGCGGGCCGCTGCGCGCCGAGCGCGTCTGGTCGCCGGTGCGTGTCCCGCAGACGGCGGGGACGCACGCATGACCGGGCACGGGGTTGCGTCGCCACCTGTCCTGGAGGCCTGCGACCTGGTCAAGGAGTACCGCCGCGGCCGCGTCGTCGACGGCGTACGGCTGACCGTGCGCGAGGGCGAACGGGTCGGACTGCTCGGCCCCAACGGCGCGGGCAAGACCACCACCCTGCTGATGTGCCTGGGCGCGGTCACGCCGGACGCCGGGAGTGTCCACGTCCTCGGCCACCGGCTGCCCGCCGGGCGCCCGGCCGCCATGCGCGGGGTCGGCTTCGCGGCCGGCTACCTGCCGCTCCCCGACCGCCTGCGGGTGCGCGAGTACCTGCGGCTGTACGCGGACCTGTACGGGCTGCGCGCCCCGCGCGCGGCCGTCGAGGACGCCCTGGAGCACTTCGGCATCGGCCACCTGGCCACCGCGATCGGCACCGAGCTGTCCAGCGGCCAGCGGACCCTGGTGGGCATCGCCAAGGCGTCCCTGCACAAGCCCCGGCTGCTGGTCCTGGACGAGCCCACCGCGGCGCTGGACCCGGACATCGCCCTGCGCGTACGCACCGCACTGCTGGACCTGTGCGAGCGGTACGGCACCGCGCTGCTGGTGACCAGCCACGACATGGTCGAGGTGGAGCGGCTGTGCGAGCGGGTGGTCTTCCTTGCGGCCGGGAGGGTGACCGCGGACGGTACGCCGCAGGAGGTGGCGCGGCAGTTCGCCCAGCGCGACCTGGAGGGAGTTTTCCTGCACCTAGCGGAGGCACGCGACCGCGAGCGGGCACGTGGCAGCGCCGGAGCGGACGCCGACGCCCGTACCGGTGCCGCCGACCGGGAAGGAGCCGGTGCCGTATGAGCCCCGTCCAGGCCCCCGAGCTGCGCGGTCCCGCGGCGGCCAGTGCGTACCGCGTACGCGCCGTGGCCCGCCGTCACTGGCTGGTGCTGCGCCGCAGCCCGCACCGGATCTTCGACGTCCTGGTGTGGCCGGTCGTCGACACGCTGCTGTACGGCTCCATCGGCCTGTTCGCCGCGAAGGCGACGGGCGGCGGGACGCAGACCGGCACAGGACCGACCACGGACCTGGGCGCCGGTCCCGTCGCCTTCGCCGTCTTCCTCCTCAGCGGCACGGTCCTGTGGCACCTGGTCCACCAGACGCAGATCTCGCTGGCCACCGGCTTCCTGGAGGAAACCTGGTCACGCAATGTGATCGGACTGCTCAGCACGCCGCTGCGCGGCTGGGAGTACCTCGCCGGGGTCGGACTCTTCGCCCTGGTCCGTACGGCGCTGAGCACGCTCGCGGTGGCCGCGCTGGCCTACGGCGCGTACGCCTTCGACGTGACGTCCCTGGGCTTCGGGCTGATCCCCGTCGCCGCGCTGCTCCTGCTGTGCGGCTGGGCGGTGGCCCTGGCCGTGGTGGGCCTGGTGCTGCGCTACGGCAGCGGCGCGGAGGCCCTGGTGTGGGGCGGGCTGTCGGTGGTGATGCCCCTGTCCGGGGTGTTCTACCCCGTCTCGACGCTGCCGGGGGCGCTCCAGCCGGTCGCCCAGGCGCTGCCCACCACCCATGTCTTCGCGGCCGGGCGGGCACTGGCCGGTGGCGGGCCCACACCGTGGCACGAGCTGGCCGTGGCCACCCTGGGCACCGTGACGCTGCTGGTCCTGGCTCTGTTCTTCCTGGGCCGTATGGTGGCGTCCTTCCGGCGCCGCGGCCTGGTCACCCGGTACTCGTGAGTCAGGGGCGCGCCGGTCCGCCCGGCGCGCCCCTCGGCCGTCCCAGGGGCCTTCCGGCCCGCCCGAGCCGTCCCGGGCCCGGTCAGCCCTCCTCGGAGTCCTCCAGCCGGAAACCGACCTTCAGCCCGACCTGATAGTGCTCGATCTCCCCGTCCACGATGTGGCCGCGTACCTGCGAGACCTCGAACCAGTCAAGGCCCCGGAGCGTCTGCGCCGCCCGCTTGACGCCGTTGCTGATCGCGGCGTCCACGCCTTCCGGGGAGGTCCCCACGATCTCTGTCACCCGGTACGTGTGATTCGACATGTCCGCTCCTCGATGCTGCCGGTGTCGGTGCTCACGCCCTGGGTGCCCGGATTCTCCGGTTCCACTCCGCCCCGTCAGGGAGCCGCCTTCCCCTGCCGCCCCCGAAGGGCCATGATGATCGGCCGTCGGCCGACGACGAGAGGAAGTGGTGTGGTGATGCGCGCGGGTCAGGGAGTGTGGCGGCGTAAACCGATCGAACTCATCCAGGACGCGGAAGGCGGTTCCGGCGAACAGCTCAACCGGGTGCTGGGGCTGTGGCAGCTGACGGCCATCGGCGTCGGCGGCATCATCGGCGCGGGTATCTTCACGCTGGCCGGGACGGTCGCGAACGGCAAGGCGGGGCCCGCGGTCCTGTTGTCGTTTCTCGTCGCGGGCGTGGCCAGTGCCGCGGCCGCGTTCTCCTACGCCGAGTTCGCCGGGCTCATCCCGAAGGCGGGGTCGGCGTACACGTACGGCTACGCGGTGCTGGGCGAGCTGGCGGGCTGGTTCATCGGCTGGGATCTGCTGCTGGAGTACACGGCGATCGTGGCGGTGGTCGCGATCGGCATCTCCGGTTACTTCAGCTTTCTGCTGGGTGAAATGGGGGTGGAGCTGCCCGCCTGGATGCTGGGGGCGCCGGGGACCGGCGAGGGGCACCGGGTGGATCTGTTCGCGGCGGTGCTGTGCCTGCTGATCGCGTATCTGCTGACGCTGGGTATCAAGAACGCGGCGCGTTTCGAGACGATCGTCGTGGGTCTGAAGGTCCTGGTCGTGCTGCTGGTGATCGTCGTGGGCTTCTTCCATGTCAAGACCGGGAACTACACGCCGTTCTTCCCCTTCGGCGTCAGCGGCGCCTTCACGGGCGCGGCCACCGTCTTCTTCGCGGTGTTCGGGTATGACGCGATGAGCACGGCGGCGGAGGAGTCCAAGGACGCCCAGCGGCACATGCCGAAGGCGATCCTGTACTCGCTGCTGATCTCGATGGTGCTGTACGTGCTGGCCTGCCTGGTGCTCACCGGTATGCAGCACTACACGGACATCGACCCGGAGAGCGGCTTCTCGACGGCGTTCAAGTCGGTGGGGCTGAGCAGTCTGGCCGATGTGATCGCGGTGGGCGCGATCATCGGCATTCTGACGGTCATGTTCACGTTCATGCTGGGTGTGACCCGGGTCTGGTTCAGCATGAGCCGGGACGGGCTGCTGCCGAAGTGGTTCGCCAAGACCCATCCGCGGCGGCACGTGCCCACCCGGGTGACGTGGATCGTGGGCGCCGCCTCGGCCGCCATCGCGGGCTTCCTGCCCATCGGCGAGGCCGCCGAGCTGACCAACATCGGCATTCTGCTGGCGTTCGTGGTGGTGTGTGTCTCGGTGATCGTGCTGCGCTACAAGCGGCCCGACCTGCCGCGTACGTTCCGCACTCCCGGGATGCCGGTGGTGCCCGCGGTCGGGGTGCTCTTCTCGCTCTGGCTGATCACGTTCCTGGAGTGGCAGACCTGGGTGCGCTTCGCGGTGTGGTTCCTGATCGGCCTGGTCGTCTACTTCGCGTACTCCTACCGGCGCTCCGAGCTGGCGAAGGCGGAGCGGGAGATCGACGACCTGGAGGGCCGCGACAAGCGGTGACGACCGCGTCCCCGGGCCCCGGAACACGACGGAGCGCCCCTGGACCGTGGTCCCGGGGCGCTCTCGTCTCAGGGTGCGACCGTGGCCGGCCCGGCCCGGGAGGGTGGTCCCGGGCGGTGCGGCGCGCGCGTCGCGGCTGCCTGCTCATCGGGCTCAGTACGCCGAGTTGACGTTGTCCATGGAGCCGTAGCGATGGGCGGCGTAGTTGGCGGCGGCCGTGATGTTGGCGACCGGGTCGAACAGGTCATTGGCCGTGCCCTCGACGTGGTACTGCTCGAACGTCGGCTGGATGACCTGGAGCAGACCCTTGGACGGGATGCCGTTCTTGGCGTTGATGTCCCAGTCGTTGACGCACTTCGGGTTGCCGCTGGACTCCCGCATGATGTTGCGGTGCAGGCCCTCGTAGCTGCCGGGGATGCCCTTCTTCTTCATGATGTCCAGCGATTCCTTGATCCAGCCGTCCAGGTTGTCCGCGTACTGCGGCTTGGACTCGACCGGCTTGCGGTCGGCGGCGCGGCTCGCGGCCTCCTTGGCGGTGTGGCCCTGGGCGGCCACGGCGGTGACCTTCACCGAGTCGGCGAGGGTCGTGGTGTCCGCCGCGTCCTTGGCGTCGCCGGCCTTGGGAGCGTCGGCGGCCTTGGTGTTCGCACCCGCGGGCTGGCCGTTCGCGGAGACCGGCTGCACGGCGGCCGGCGCGGCGGCGGTGGCGGCGTGCGCGTCACCGGTCGCGGCGGGGACCGTCAGGGCCGCGGTCGCGCCGGCGGCGGCCAGCACGGCTACGGAGAGCTTGTGGGTCTTGGTCACGCGGACGGAGCGGAGCAGGGTGTGAGCGGTCATGCGGGAAATCCTCTTCCAATCACTGAAATGGGCGGGCGGCAGCCATTGGCGGGATGTTCGAGCAGGAAGCCACTGGCGGCACGAGAACCGAGTTCTTGTCCGCGTCCGCCCCGAAGGCATTTACGCGACGCTTCAACCCGGCGCCTCAGCAATGATTAGCGACGGCCAAATTGGAAAGCAATAGGCGCCGGGTGGGTCCCGGCTACGGCCGCTGTACGTAGAAAGGGCCTTCCGGCGCCGTTCAGTCCATGAGCGGGGGCCACCGCAGTACAGTGGCGGATTACTAAGAAAGGCCGTACGGGACCGAAGTCCCGTGCTGCGCGTCACGTTCGGGGCCCGGCGGGCCACCCCGCGAAAACCGCTTGAAATGGCCTCGGAACCCGATTTTCGGGACGGCCGTGATAAACCCTGTGGCCCGCGTCACCGTGCACGGTCCGGCCGCGCCGGGAAGTGGCGCCGGTCACCCGGAAAAGGCATCTGCCGGGGATTGATCGGGGAAATCCATGAGCGCAATAGGCGTTCCGGAAACAAAAACGCGGCCGGCCGGTCGGCCGGCCGCGTGTGCGGCCCTGCGGGCGTCGGGCGCCCTGGGGGCTCAGCCCTGGAGCGACTTCCAGAACTCCTCGAAGGAGAGCTTGCCGTCCGCGTTCGCGTCCTTGGAGGCGATGACGGCCTCGGCGACCGGCCCGGTGACGTAGGGGTCCCCCATCTCCGCCATCGCCCGCTTGTACTCGTCCGCGGTGATCAGACCGTCCCCGTCCGCGTCGAACCGGTTGAACGCCGCCTTGGCCGCTTCCATGTCTGCCACGGGTGTGCCCCCTTGAAGTCGCTGTACCACTGAGTTGACCTGGGTACATTAACCGACTGTCACCGCACCCCGGACCCCGCCCCGGCCCGTCCTCCCGGTCCCGGCGCCCGGGTCAGCGTCGGACACGGCGTGCCAGGTAGGCCGCCGTGCGGCTGTCCGGCGACGCCGCCACCTCGGCCGGGGTGCCGGCGGCCACGACGCGCCCGCCCGCCGAGCCGCCGCCCGGCCCCAGGTCGATGACGTGGTCGGCGCCCGCGACCACCCCCATGTCGTGCTCGACGACCACGACGGTGTTGCCCGCGTCCACCAGCCCGTGCAGCTGCCGCAGCAGTACCTCGGTGTCGGCCGGGTGCAGGCCGGTGGTGGGCTCGTCCAGCAGGTAGAGGGTGTGGCCGCGGTGGGCGCGCTGGAGTTCCGTGGCCAGCTTGATGCGCTGGGCCTCGCCGCCCGACAGCTCGGTCGCGGGCTGCCCCAGCCGCAGGTAGCCCAGGCCCACGTCCTGGAGGGTGCGCAGGCTGCGGGCGGCGGCCGGTACCTCGGTGAGGAAGTCCGCCGCGGCGTCCACCGTCATCCCGAGTACGTCGGCGACGGTGCGGCCGCGGTAGGTGATCTCCAGGGTCTCGGGGTTGTAGCGGGCGCCGTGGCAGGCGGTGCAGGGCGCGTACGTACCGGGCAGGAAGAGCAGCTCGACGGCGACGAAGCCCTCGCCCTGGCAGGTCTCGCAGCGCCCGCCGGCGACGTTGAAGGAGAAGCGGCCCGCCGTGTAGCCGCGGGCGCGGGCCTCGTCGGTGGCGGCGAAGACCTTGCGTACGGCGTCGAAGAGGCCGGTGTAGGTGGCGAGGTTGGAGCGCGGGGTGCGGCCGATGGGCTTCTGGTCGACGCGGACGAGGCGGTCGACCGCCTCCAGGCCTCGGGCGGCGGTGAGCCGTGCCCGCGTGGCGGCCTGCTCGTCCTCCTCCGGTCCGGCGCCGAGGTGGTCGGTGACGGCGTCCGCGAGGACCCGGGTGACCAGCGTGGACTTGCCGGACCCGGAGACGCCGGTGACGGCCGTGAAGACGCCGAGCGGGAAGGTGGCGTCCACCGCGTGCAGGTTGTGCAGGGTGGCGCCGTGCAGGGTCAGCTCCCCGGAGGGCTTACGGGGCGGGCGCGCGGCGGGCGGCTCGTCGTCGAAGAGAAAGCGCCGGGTGGCGGACTCGGTGACGTGCGCGAGGTCCGCGACGGGCCCGCTGTGCAGGACCCGCCCGCCGTGCTCGCCCGCCTTGGGCCCGACGTCCACGATCCAGTCCGCGTGCCGCACCACGTCCATGTCGTGCTCGACGACGAAGAGGGAGTTGCCCGCTTCCTTCAGCCGGGTGAGGACGGTGAGCAGGGCCTCGGTGTCCGCGGGGTGGAGGCCCGCCGACGGCTCGTCCAGTACGTAAACGACGCCGAAGAGGCCGGAGCGTAGCTGGGTGGCCAGCCGCAGCCGCTGGAGTTCGCCGGAGGACAGGGTGGGGGCGGCCCGGTCCATGCTGAGGTAGCCCAGGCCCAGCTCGGTGAGGACCTCGATACGGGCGACGAGGTCCCGGGCCAGGGACGGCGCCACCCCGTCCTCGCCGGACGCGGCCGCCGGGCGCAGCAGCCGGGCGAGGCCGCTCAGCGGCAGGCCGGACAGTTCGGCGATGCCGTGGCCCGCGAAGGTGACGGCCAGCGCCTCGGGCCGCAGCCGCCGCCCGTCGCAGCCGGGGCAGGGCGCGGAGACCAGGTACCGCTGGACGCGTTTGCGCAGCGTCTCGCTCTTGGAGTCGGCGAAGGTGTGCAGCACGTAGCGCTTGGCGCTCATGTACTGGCCCTGGTAGGGGCGGTGGATGCGGCCCGCCTCCCGTACGGGGTGCACGGTGACGACGGGCTGCTCGTCGGTGAACAGGATCCAGTCCCGGTCGGCGGCCGGCAGGTCGCGCCACGGCTTGTCGACGGCGTATCCGAGCGCGGCCAGGACGTCCCGCAGGTTCTTGCCCTGCCAGGCGCCGGGCCAGGCGGCGATCGCCCCGTCGCGGATCGACAGCGAAGGGTCCGGTACGAGTGATTCCTCGGTGACCCGGTGGACGCGGCCCAGGCCGTGGCACTCCGGGCAGGCGCCGGCCGCGGTGTTCGGGGAGAAGGCGTCGGAGTCCAGCCGCTCCGGCGCGTCGTCCGGGTACGTGCCGGCGCGCGAGAACAGCATCCGCAGCGTGTTCGACAGGGTGGTGACGGTGCCGACGGAGGAGCGGGAGGTGGGGGCCGAGCGCCGCTGCTCCAGGGCGACGGCGGGCGGCAGTCCGCTGATGTCCTCGACCTTGGGGGCGCCGACCTGGTGGATCAGGCGGCGGGCGTAGGGGGCCACCGACTCGAAGTAGCGGCGCTGTGCCTCGGCGTAGACGGTGCCGAAGGCGAGCGAGGACTTGCCGCTGCCGGACACCCCGGTGAACACCGTGACGGTGTCCCTCGGAATGTCCACGTCGACACTGCGGAGGTTGTGCTCACGGGCGCCGCGCACCCGTACGTACGAGTCGGTCATGCCTTCCATGATCGGTCACCGCCGGGCGGCGGCGCGCGGGCCCGTCCCCATGGTCGGGGTCGGGGACGGACCCGCGGCAACCGTCACGCGAGGGCGTTGCGCACGCCCTCGCGGGCCTCTTCCCAGGGCACGGGCGTGGCGATCAGCGCCCGCAGGCCGCGGACCTGGCGGGGCGGCACGCCGATCGCCAGGACGCCGGTGGCCTGCCCGTCGCGCCCGTAGAGGGCGACGGCCTTCCTGGTGTCCGGGTCCAGGACGGTGGCCTCGGACCGGTCGGCGCCGCTGAGCACGCCGTACGCCTGGATCTTCAGGCCGTACTGGTCGGACCAGAAGTACGGCACGGGGGTGAAGGGACGGCGCTCGCGACCCGCGACGGGGGCCAGTGCCTCGTCCCCGTCCAGGGTCTCCTCCAGTTCGGCGAGGAGGTTGCGGGCGGCGGCCATGCCCTGCTCGGTGGCGTTCATCCGGTGCTCGACGCGCAGGTGGCGTCCGTGCACCGGGTGCTGCCATCGGGCGACGTCACCGGCGGCGTAGATGCCGGGCGCGGCCGCGCAGTACGCGTCGCAGCACAGCCCGTCGGTGGTGTCCAGACTCTCGTCCGGGCCCTCGCCGCCGCGCAGCCAGCCGACGGCGGGTTCCGAGCCGATGGCGACGAGCACGGTGTCGGCGGGCAGCCGGGTGCCGTCGGCCAGCCGTACGGCGGTCACGTGCCGCGCCGGTCCGTCCCCGTCCGCCTCGAAGCCGTCGACGGCCGCGGTGCGCAGCTGTACGCCGCGCTCCTGGTGCTCGGCCGCCAGCAGTTCGCCGATCTGCGGACCGACGGTACGGGCCATCGGCAGCGCCTCCCGCCCGACGAGCGTGACCTCGTGCCCCAGCTCGCGCGCCACGGCCGCGGCCTCACAGCCCAGTACGCCGTTGCCGACGACCACCAGGCGCCGCCCGGTGCCGGACAGCCGCTCCTTGAGGGCGAGCGCGTCCTCCAGGGTGCGCAGCGTGTGCACCCCGTCGAGTCCGGCCGCCGCCGGGAGGGTGCGGGCCGCGACGCCCGTCGCGACGATCACGCCGTCGCAGGCCAGCCGCTCGCCGCCGTCCAGGGTGAGGGTGCGGGTCGCGGTGTCCAGACCGGTCGCCCGGGTGCCCAGGCGCAGGTCGAGGCCGAGGGCGTCGAGCTGGTCGGCGGCGCGCAGGTGCAGCTTGTCCGGCTGCCAGGCGCCCTGGAGGAGCTGCTTGGACAGCGGCGGCCGGTCGTACGGCGGGTGCGGCTCGTCGCCGACGAGGGTCAGCGTGCCGGTCCAGCCGAAGCGGCGCAGGGCCTCGGCGGCGGCGAGACCCGCCGCCGAGGCGCCCACGACGGCGATGCGGCGGGGGCTCACTCGTGTACCTGGATGACGGCGGCCGGGCAGATGGCGGCGGCCTCGCGGACCATGTCGTGCTGGTCGGCGGGCGGCGCGGCGTCCAGCAGGACGACCACGCCGTCCTCGTCACGCTGGTCGAAGACGTCGGGGGCGATCAGTACGCACTGTCCGGCGGCGCAGCACTTGTCGGCGTCGAGAGTGATGTTCATGGCAGGTGGCTCCTGAAAGGCAGACGGGACGGGGAGGGGTGTCACCAGGTGACGGGCAGGGTGTGGCATCCGTAGATCGCCATGTCGCTGCGGAACGGGATCTCGTCGACCGGGACCGCGGGCCGCAGGTCCGGGAAGCGGCGCAGCAGGGTGCCGATGACGACCTGGAGCTCGACGCGGGCCAGCGCCTGGCCGAGGCACTGGTGGATGCCGTAGCCGAAGGCGACGTGGTGCTGGGCGTTGGGGCGGCACACGTCGAGCGCGTCGGGGTCCGCGAAGACCTCGGGGTCGCGGTTGGCGGACGGTACGGCCACCACCACGCCCTCCCCGGCCCGGATCAGCTGCCCGCCGATCTCGATGTCCTCGGTGGCGGCGCGGCGCGGCCCGTTGCGGATGATGCTGTGGAAGCGCAGCAGCTCCTCGACGGCGCCGCGGATCAGGCCGGGCTCGGCACGCAGCCGCTCCGCGGTCTCCCGGTCACGCATCAGGGTGAGCGCGCTCAGGCCGATCATGTTGGCGGTGGTCTCGTGGCCCGCGATGAGCAGCAGGGCGGCGAAGGCCACCACGTCGTCGTGGGTGATCTCGCCCGGTACCTGCTGCTCGGTGATCAGGCGGCCGAGGATGTCGTCGCCGGGCGCCGCCTCCTTGGCGCTGACCAGCCGGTGCAGGTAGCCGCGCAGTTCCTCCCGCGCGCTCTCCCGCTCCTCGTGACCGACCGTACGGGACAGCAGGGTGCCGGTGAGCCGCTGGAACAGCTCGTGGTCGTCGTACGGGACGCCGAGCAGCAGGCTGATGACGAGCGAGGGCACCGGCAGCGCCAGCGCCTCGACGAGGTCCACGTTTTGGCCCGCGCGCTGCTCCATGGCGTCGCACAGTTCGTCGGTCAGGCGCTGGATCTCGGGGCGCATCGCCTCGACGCGCTTGACCATGAACTCCCGGGTGACCATGCGGCGCAGCCGGGTGTGCTCGGGCGGGTCCATGCGGATGAAGCCGCGGTGCTCGGTGGTGGCGCCGCCGGTCATGCCGCTGAGCGGGTAGCCGGGGCGAGTGGTGTCCGAGCTGAAGCGGGTGTCGCCGAGCATGGCGCGGATGTCGGCGTACCGGGTGGCCAGCCAGGCCTCGGTGCCGTCCGGCAGGGAGATCTTCGACAGCGGCGCCTCGGTGCGCAGCCGCGCGAACTCGGCGGGCGGGTCGAACGGGCAGCCCTGCGGCGGCTGCACGGGCAGCGCCGGCGCGGGGGCGGGGGAAGCGGGAGAGGGGGTCATGTCGCTCCTTGGGAGCACGCGGGCAGGGGCGTGCGCCCTGTGTCGGACGTTCACCTAACGCCCGTAAACTTACATGCGTAATGCACGGGCGTGCCGGTGGGGGTGGGGTGATGCCCGGGGGAAGGCACGCCGCGTCGACGGGGTGCCGGAAATGGCCGGGGCGCTCCCGAAGCGCCCGGTTCAGCGGGTCTCGCCCGCCCCGTCCGCCGACCCGTCCCGCTCCATCAGCAGATGCAGGATCTCGTCCACGTAGCGGTACAGGCGCTCGGCGTCCTTGCGGCTGGGCATGACCTGCCACAGCATGACCCGCCCGTGCACCGCGGCCCACAGCACGTACGGCGCCTCCTCGCGGGTGCCGCGCACCCGCCACCCGGCGGCCTCGCACGCGGTGAGGGCGTCGTGCAGGCCGCGCACCAGGCGCCCCGCCGGGTGGCTCGCCAGCCGCTCCGGTTCGACCGGGGTCTGCCGGGTCTCGTACAGGAGGCGGTACTTGGCGGGGTGCTCGACGGCGTACCGGCAGTACGCGCGCAGCTGGGCGCGGAGCAGGTCCACCGGGTCGTCGGTGCCCGCCGCGGCCGACGCCTCCGCCATCGCCGCCCGCAGCCGTTCGTAGCTGACCTCCAGCGCGGCCCACACCAACTCGGTCTTGTCGGCGAAGTGCCGGTAGATGCTGGGCGCGGCGACGCCCGCCTCGCGGGCCACGGCGCGCAGCGACAGGGCGTCCTCGCTGCCGACCTCTTCGAGGAGGCGTTCGGTGGCGCGCAGCAGTTCCTCCCGCAGGCGCTCGCCCTGCCCGCGCGGATTGCGGGACCGTACGGCCGCACTCTCACCCACCGCCGCCACGCCCCTTCCGCGTCACGCGCCGCTGTCACCGTCCGCCGGGCGGAACGGCCGCCCGGCGGGCCCGCGTCCGTGGTGCTCACGACCGGTCCGGGCCGGTCTTCAGGGTTTCACATCGCGGAACCCTCCCGTACCGGACCGCCGCAGCGCCGCCGCAGGCCGGGCGCCCGTCAGCGGCCCATGGTCAGCCCGGCGCCCTCCGCTCCCCGGCTGAGGACGGCCTCGCGGATGCTGGCCCGTACGTCGGTACGGTCCCCGGTGGCGGCGAGGTTGACCATGCGCAGCGGGGGCCCGTGCGCGGAGAGCTGGGGAATGTACTCGGCCTTGGTGACCCGCCAGCGCTCCCCTTCCTTCGCGGGCGGCTCGAAGCGGAAGCGGGCGATGGTGCCCCAGTTGCCGCGCGGACTCTCCATGATTCCGGCGATCTGGTCGCCCATGCCGTAGACGACCCAGGTGCCGTTCAGCTTCTCGTACGGCTGCGGGGTGTGCGCGTGGGTGCCGATGACGAGGTCGATGTCGGGGCGTCCGCCGGTGTGCGCCTCGGCGAGCGCCTTGGCGACCTCAAGCTGCTGCGCGTCCGGCGCGGTCTGGTACTCGGTGCCCCAGTGCGGGCTGACCACGACGACGTCGGCGCCGGCCCGGCGGGCGGCCCGCGCGTCCGCGACGATCTTCTTGGCGTCGATGACGCGGACCGTCCACGGTTTGCCCTGGGGCTGCGGGACACCGTTCGTGCCGTACGTGTACGAGAGCTGGGCGACGCGCGCACCGCCGGGCGCCTTCAGCAGCGCGGGCCGGCCGGCCTCGGCCGCGTCGCGTGCCGAGCCGGTGTGTCTGATCCCGGCCCGGTCCAGCCGGTCGAGGGTGCGGCGGACGCCTTCGGCGCCGTCGTCGAGGGTGTGGTTGGACGCCGTGGAGCAGGAGTCGTAGCCGGTGGCCTTGAGCGCGTCGGCCACTTGGGGCGGCGCCCTGAAGGCCGGATAGCCGGTGAACGGGCCGCCGTCCGGGCCGAAGGGGGTCTCCAGGTGGCAGATCGCCAGGTCGGCCTCCTCGATCACGGGTTTGACCCCGGCGAGGATGGGCCGGTAGTCGTAGCCGCCGCCTCCGGCGTCCTGGCGGGCCGTCTCCAGTACGGACGGGTACGAGGCGATGACGTCCCCGGAGGCGGCGAGGGTGAAGCCCGAGGAGGCCCGGTGGACGGAATGCTGCGGCACGCCGGTCGCCGAGGCGGAGTCGCGGTTCGCGGGCCCGGAGGCGGGGCCCGCGGGCCGTCCGGCGCCCTGCTGGGCCGCGCAGCCCACGGCCAGGGATATCAGGAGCAGGGCGGCGCCGTACGGTCGGTACTGGTTCATGCCCCACGCATAACAGGAACAAATGGTCGATAAACCGATTAATCACCCCGCGACACCGCTGGTCCCCCGCCACCGCCCGACCGGTACGCACCGGCTCGCGCGAACCGGCGGCACCCGCGCATAATCCGTTCGATCCGGTGCCCGCCGCGCGGCTACCGTGCCCGGATGGCACGAGCCCCGCTGAGCGACGACCTGTTCCCCACCGATCTCCCCGTGTACGCCTCCGTCGGCGGCACCGCGGACGGACGCGCCTGGCTGGACCGGCTGCCCGCCACCGTCCGGGCCGTCCAGGAACAGTGGGACCTGCGGCTCGGCGCACCCCTGCACGGCGGCAGCTGCTCCTGGGTCACCCCCGTGGAACTCCCGGACGGCGATCCGGCGGTGCTCAAGGTGACCTGGCCGCACCGCGAGGCCGCCGGGGAGGCGTCCGCCCTGCGCGCCTGGGACGGGAGCGGCGCCATACGGCTGCTTCGCCACGACCGGGAACGCTACGCGCTGCTGATCGAGCGCTGCACACCGGGCGGAGAACTGGACGACAGCCCGCTGCCCGCCGGCGAACGGCTGCTGCTGGCCGCCGGGGTGCTGCGCGAACTGTGGGCCGCGCCCGCGCCGCCCGACGGCGAACTGGAACGGGTCGCCGACGTGTGCGCCGAATGGGCCGGCACCATCGAGGACCGCATGGCCCGTATCCGGCCCGGCTACGACCCCGGACTCGTCCGGCTCGGCGCCCGGCTGCTGCGCGAACTGCCCGCCACCGCCACCCGCGAGGTCGTGGTGCACGGCGACTTCAACCCCGGCAACCTCCTCTCCGCGCGGCGCCGGCCGTGGCTGGCCATCGACCCCAAACCCATGACCGGCGACCCCGGGTACGACCCCTGGCCGCTCCTGGAGCAGATCGACGACCCCTTCGAGTACGACGATCCGCGCCCGGTCCTGCGCGAACGCTGCACGCTGCTGGCCGACGCCCTCGGCGAGGACCCGGCCCGCCTGCTGGCGTGGGCGACGGCCCGCACGGTGGAGAACGCCCTGTGGTGCGCCGATCGCGGCGAGATCCAGGACGGTGCGGAGGAGCTGGAGGTGGCGGCGGCGCTGGCTGCGCTGGCCGGCCTGTGAGGCGGAACAGTTCCTGGAGATAGTCCTCCAGCCTGCTCGCCAGCAGGGCCGGGGTCAGGTCGTCGCGCCCCAGCTCCCGCCAGGGCATGCCGACCTTCTCGGCGTGCGGGGCGAACCCGAGGGCGTCCAAGACGCGCCAGTACAGATGATCCGCCGGCTCGTCGCTCAACGTCCCGCCGGCCGCCTGGTAATCGTCGGCCAGCCGCATCCCCGCCGGGACCCCGTGCAGGAGGGCCAGGGCCGTCGAGCAGTGCGCCACGTCCAGGTCGGCCGGCCCCCATGACGTCTCCACCCAGTCGACGACGCCCGTGATCCGCAGGCCGCTGCCCCGCCCGGTGAAGAGCACGTTGCCGGAGTGGAAGTCCCGGTGCAGGAAGCACGGCCGGTACGCGGGGGGATCGCGGCGGATGACGTCCACGACCCGCTGCCACAGCTGCGGGCGGCCGGTGCGTTCGGGCAGCCGCACGCGATCCGGCGCGGCCCACGCCTCGTACTCGCGCGGGCGGGCCTCGGCCGGGACCCGTACCCGGTGGATGCCGGCGAGCTGACGGGCCGGCAACGGCGTCTGCAGGGCCGCCTCTTCCTCGTCCACGCGCACACTGCCGGGCAGCAGCGACATCAGCAGCGACGGATGGTCGCAGTGCGCCGCCGCCGCGTCCACCGCATGGCACTCCGCCACCGGCGCATCCGTCCCGCAGAGCAGGCGCAGCACGTCCGCTTCACGCGTGAGCAGCCCCTCCGCGCTCCGCACGAAGAACGGCTTGACGAAGGATCTGAGCACCAGCCACCTCATTCGTCACCATGCCCACAACCTGGCGGTCTCCGCTCGCCGTGGGTCAGGCGACCTCGATTCCGTACTCCTGCACCAGCGCCTCCAGGCCGCCTTCGTAGCCCTTGCCGCCGAGGACGAAGTCCCAGTCGCCGTTCGCGCGGCGGCGGAAGGATCCCAGTACCAGTGCCGTCTCGCCGCTGCGCCCGTCGGAGACCTCCAACTGGCCGAGTTCGGCGCCGGATTCGTCCACCAGGCGGATCCGCGCGTCGGTGAACCCCGACAGGTCGGCGTGCGGGTCGGTCTCCGGGTCGACGGCGGCGACGAGGACGAGCCGGTCCGCGGTGGCGGGCAGCGCGTCGAAGGCGACCTGCATGGCGGTCCGGTCGGGGGCGAAGCCGGAGAGCATCCGTACCGTGCCGTCCGGGGTGCGCGGGTTGTTGTAGAAGACGAAGTGGTCGTCGCTCAGGACGCGGTTGCCCTGGCAGACCAGCGCGCAGACGTCGAGGGAGACGCCGCCGGACCAGTTCATGCCGAGGATGCTGCCCGTGTCCCGCTCCGCTTCCGGGGCCGGGTCCGGTGCCGCCCCCTCCTCGGCGGGTGGCTGCCGCCGGTCCGGGACCGCAGCGTCCCCGAGGCGTCCGCGCAGGCCGTGGCGGGCCAGCAGGTCGACCAGTTCCGGTCCGCTGACGAGCGTCAGCGGCTTGCCGTTGGCGAAGGCGTGGGCGCCGGGGCCGAAGCGGGACGTCGTCACCAGGACGCCCTTGTTGGCGCCCTCGGACTGGACGGTGCCGAACAGGTCGCGTACGGCGGTCGGCGGGACGGTGTTGCGGTAGCGCTTCACCTGCACGATGATCTTGCCGCCCCGGATGGGGTCGGAGTCCAGCGCGTCCACGTCCACCCCGCCGTCCCCGGACCGCTGGGTCGTCACGGCCTGCATCCCCATCGCGCGGAACAGCTCGGCGACCAGCCCTTCGAAGGCGATCGGGTCCATGGTGAACAGGTCCGGTTCCGCCGCGCCTCCGTGGGTCACCACGCCGCCGCCGACATCGCCCGGCTGCCGCGCCGGCCGCACCGCGGCCCGCTGGTCGGGACGCGCCGACAACTGGCCGCGCAGTCCGTCGGTCAGGCAGTCCACGGCGCTGACCTGCGCCAGGTGCAGCTCCTCGAAGGCGTCCCTGGGCGCCGTGACGGTGGCCAGGCATATCTGCGCGGGGCGGCCGGTGGCCGGGTCCACGTCGTCCACGAAGCCGTTGACCACCACCGAGTCGAGCGTGCCGGACGGGTCCGCGGTGAACAGGTCGTGCACCACCAGCAGGACGGACTGGGCCAGCACGTCGCGGTAGGCCGCCCGCCGCTGGGTGACGGGCCGGGCGACGTCCTTGTCCTGGTCGGCCGCGTACATGTAGCGCACCGACTTGGCGGCGGGCACGATGTCGAAGCCGGGCAGCTCCCAGTCCAGTACGAGCTGGCGGACCGCCGGGTCGTAGGCGGCGCGGACACGGCGCGGGAAGCCCTCCGGCCGGCCGGTGGCGGCGTACAGCGCGGCGGAGAAGTACGCCACCACCGCGTCCGGATCGCCGTCGCGCAGACCCGTCAGCAGTTCCTCGACCGCGGCGTTGTGGTCTCTGATCTCCGCCAGCTGTCCGGCGGCCCACTGGTCGTACTGCCGCCGGTAATCCTCCAGTTGATGCAGGCGCTGGGCCTCCGCGGCCTGCGCGGCGTGCCAGTCGTGCTCGTAGCGGGCCCGGGCCTCTCCCTGCGCCTGGGCGCGGCGGGCGCCGCCGAGGCCCCAGCCGGTGGCCTGCGGCTGGTAGGCGGCCGGGTCGGGCATCGGTATGGGGACGGCGAGCCGGCCGGGTGCGAAGGCCTCGACGTGCTCGGGGCGGCGCAGCGCGGCGACGGTGAAGGCCGGGGCACGGCAGCCGTCGGCCAGCAGGCCGGACAACTCGGCCATGCGCGCGTCCAGTTCCTCGGTACGGCGGTGGGCGTCGGCCTCGCGCTGCTGCCGGTACGCGTCCCGGCGCTCGCGCTGCATACGGGCCATGGCGCGTTCGGTGTCGCGCTGTTGCCGCTCCTGGTCGCGGCGGGCCTGTTCACCGGCCCGCTGCTGAGCCTCCTGGCGGCGCTGCTGCTGACGCTGCGCCTCGGCCCAGACGGCCACCAATCCGTTGGAGCGGCGACTCATGTGGATCTACGTCCTCCCCTGGGGCAGCCCACCCCGAACAGCCCGCACAGGCCTGTCCACCAGCGGGTATTCATCCGACTTTAGCGGGATCGCGGCGGGTCGTCCCCGCCGGGTCGAACCCGGTATCGGCGGCCGGGCCTCAGCGGCCCAGAAGGGCGCCCAGACGGTCCAGCAGGGGGAGCAGGGCAGCGCGTTCCTCGGAGGTGAGCGCTTCGAGCGCGTCGCGCACGGCGTGCATGTCGGCGCGTACCCGCAGGGCGAGCGCCCGGCCCTCCTCGGTGGCGGTGACCACCTTGCTCCGGCGGTCCCGGGGCGCGGCTTCCCGCCGCACGAGGCCGCGCTCCTGCATACGGGCGATGAGCCGGGTGGCGTTCGACGCGTCGCAGACGAGGTGGCCGGCGAGCGCACTCATCGAGAGCGGCTCCTCCAGGGCGATGAGCGCACGGGCCTGCGCGGTGCTCAGGCCGTGCCGCAGCGCGGCGGCGGCGAGGTCGTCGTAGTAGCCGCGGACCGTGCGGGCGAACGGCGGGAGGAGGTCGTCGGGGGTGGGCCGGGCGGTGTCGGACACGCGGCCAGGATAGCGGGTTACTTGACTTCCGCAATCGTTGGCATTTACATGGAATGGTGCTTGACCTTGTCAAGCGTCAGCCGGCCCCTCCGCACGAGGGCCCGCACCCCCGCCGCCCGGCCCGCCCCGCACCCACCGGAGACACCATGACCAGCAGCACCCCCGAGCAGCCGGACGCCGTGGTCGCGCGGCTGCGCGCCACCTTCCGCACCGGCCGCACCGCTCCCCTGGACTGGCGCACCGACCAGCTGCAACGGCTGCGCACCCTGCTCACCGAACACGGCAAGGACCTCGCCGCGGCCCTGCACGAGGACCTGGGCAAGGGCGAACCCGAGGCGTACCGCACCGAGATCGACTTCACGCTGCGCGAGATCGACCACACCCTCGACCACCTGGCGGAGTGGCTGCGGCCCGAGTCCGCGCCGGTGCCGCCGCACCTGAGCGGGGCGGAGGCGTGGACGGTCTACGACCCGCTGGGCGTCGTCCTGGTCATCGCCCCCTGGAACTACCCGCTGCAGCTGCTGCTCGCGCCCATGGTCGGCGCCCTGGCGTCCGGCAACTGCGTGGTCGCCAAGCCCAGCGAGATGGCGCCCGCCACCTCCGCCGCCGTGGCCCGCCTCCTGCCCCGCTTCCTGGACGCGGACGCCGTCGCGGTGGTCGAAGGCGCCGTTCCGGAGACGACGGCCCTGCTGGAGCAGCGTTTCGACCACATCTTCTACACGGGCAACGGCACCGTCGGCCGCATCGTGATGACCGCGGCGGCCAAGCACCTGACTCCGGTCACCCTGGAGCTGGGCGGCAAGTCACCGGCCTTCGTGGACCGCGACACGGACGCCGACGCGGTCGCCGCCCGGCTGGTGGGCGGCAAGTTCCTCAACGCGGGCCAGACCTGCGTGGCGCCGGACTACGTCCTGACCGACCCCGGAACGGCGGCCCGGCTGGAGCCCGCCCTCGCCCGCGCCATCGCCGCCGTGTACGGCGACGACCCGGCCGCCGCGCCGAACTACAGCCGTATCGTCAACGAGCGGCACTTCGACCGGCTGACCGGACTGCTCGGCTCCGGCCGCATCGTCGCGGGCGGCACCCACGACCGGGACCGCAAATACATCGCGCCGACCGTGCTCGGCGGCGTGGCGTCCGACGCCCCGGTGATGCGGGAGGAGATCTTCGGCCCGATCCTGCCCGTCGTCGAGGTCGAGGACCTGGACGCGGCGATCGGCTTCATCAACGAGCGGGACAAGCCGCTGGCGCTGTACGCCTTCACCGAGTCGGCGGAGACCCGGCGGCGGCTGACCGAGGAGACCTCGTCGGGCGGCCTCGGCTTCGGCCTGCCGGTCGCCCATCTGACCGTGTCCGACCTGCCGTTCGGCGGGGTGGGCGAGAGCGGACTGGGCCGTTACCACGGGCGGTACTCGATCGAGACGTTCAGCCACCGCAAGGCCGTCCTCTCCAAGCCGCTGGCCTGACACCCGTACCCCCTTCCCCTCCCTCACCTCACAGAGATCTCGCGAAACTGGGAAACATAACGTCTTGATCTGAGAACTTCACATGTGCTTTTGTTTGAAGCATCATGAACGACGTGATCCCTGAGAACTCGACGTCGGCGGCGGCCCGGTCCCCCGGGGCCTTCGGGCCCCCCGGAGCGGGCCGCCGCCCGGTCGTCGGCGTATCGCTGAAGCTCTACTTCGGACTGGCCGCGACCAGGCAGTGGCTCGCCGACGTGGCCACGCTCCAGGGCGCCCTGGCGGAACTCCCCCGGCCCGTCGACCTGTTCGTCCTGCCCGCCTTCCCCGCCCTGGCCGACGCCCGCGAGCTGCTGGCCGGTACGGACGTCGCGTACGGCGCCCAGGACGTGCACTGGGCCGAGACCGGCGCCTGGACCGGCGAGGTCTCCGCGGGCATGCTCGCCGAGGCGGGCGCCCGGTACGTCGAGGTCGGGCACGCGGAGCGGCGCCGCCACTTCGGCGAGACGGACGCGACCGTGGCCGCCAAGACCGGCGCCGCCACCCGGGCCGGGCTGGTGCCCGTCATCTGCGCGGGCGAGCGGCACGACGGCGGCCTCGCACGGGCCGTCGAGGAGACGCTGACCCAGGTACGGGCCGCCCTCGGCGGCGCGGAACCGGGCAGCGAGGTGATCGTCGCCTATGAGCCGGTCTGGGCGATCGGCGCCCGTGAACCGGCGCCCGCGCGGCACGTACGGGCGGTGGCCTCGGCCATCGGCGGCTGCCTGCGCGACCACGACGTACGGGGCCGGGTCATCTACGGCGGCACCGCCGGGCCCGGCACCTTCGGACGGCTGTCCGGCAGCGTCGACGGCCTGTTCCTGGGCCGGCTCGCGCACGACACCGCGAACCTGCGCCAGGTCCTCGGAGAAGTCGCCGCGGCCGGCACACCCGCCCCGCTTCCCCTTCGCCCCTAGGGAGTTCACCGTGCAGGACACGTACCGCATCGCCCTCGGCGCCGACGACGCCGCGACCGCCATGAAGGACGCGATGGCCGCGTACCTGACCGAACGCGGCCACCGGGTCACCGACCTGAGCGCCACGGACGGCGAGGACTACCCGGACGTCGCGGAGCGGGTCGCGCGCGGCGTCGCGCGCGGCGAGCACGAGCGTGCCGTCCTGGTCTGCGGCACCGGCATCGGCATGGCCATCGCCGCCAACAAGGTGCCCGGCATCCGGGCCGCCCAGATCCCGGACAGCTACAGCGCGGAGCGCGCCCGCAAGTCCAACGACGCGCAGATCGCCTGCTTCGGCAGCCGCACGATGGGCGTGGAGGCCGCCCTGGTGTGCCTGGAACACTGGCTGGTCTCCGACTTCGCCGGCGGCGGCTCCGCGCCCAAGGTGGAGAAGATCAAGCAGGTCGAGTCGCGCAACCTGACCTCTCCGGGCCTGCCCGCGGCCTGAGCCCGGCCGGTCCCGTCCCTTCCTCCCCCCTCCGAAAGGCGGTCACGACCATGCGCGCAGTTGTCATCGAGGAGCCGAAGAAGCTGTCCGTCAGCCAGGTCCCGGACCCGGTGCCCGGCCCGGACGACGTGGTCGTCAAGGTGACCGCCGCCGGACTGTGCGGCACCGATGTGCACATGCTGGCGGGCGAGTTCGGGCCGACGCGGTACCCGGTGATCCCCGGGCACGAGTTCTCCGGCGAGATCGTGGCGGTGGGCTCGGCGGTGACCGGTCTCGCCGAGGGCGACGCCGTCGCCGCGGACCCGGCCCTCTACTGCGGTACGTGTCACTTCTGCTCCATCGGCCACGGCAACCTCTGCGAGAAGTGGGGCACCATCGGCATCACGGTGGACGGGGCCGCCGCCGAGTACGTCAAGGTCCCGGCCGGCAACTGCTATCGCCTCCCCGAGACGGTCGCGCTGCGGCACGCCCCGCTGATCGAGCCGCTCTCCACCATCCTGCGCGGCTTCGACATCGTCGGCCCCAAGCTGGGCGACCACTTCCTGATCTACGGCGCGGGCGCCATGGGACTGCTCTACCTCCAGGTCGCGCAGCGCGCCGGCGCCGCGTCGGTCTCGGTGGTCGACATCAACGAGGACCGGCTGACGGTCGCCCGGCAGCTCGGCGCCGACACCGTCGCCACCGGCGCGGACGACCTGGCCGCCGCCCATCCGCTCGGCTGGCAGGTGGTCACCGACTGCACCGGCAACGTACGGGCCATCGAGGACGGCCTGACCCGGCCGATCCGCGGTGGCACGTTCCAGCAGTTCGGCTGTGCGCCCGACCAGGAGACGGCGCGGTTCTCGCCGTTCCGGATCTACAACGACGAGATCCGCATCGTCGGCAGCATGGCGATCCTGCACACCTACGGCCGGGCGGTCGAGATGCTGGGCAAGGGCGTGATCGACTGCGGAACCATGATCACGCACCGCTTCGGGCTGGACCAGTACGCCGAGGCCCTGCGGACGTTCGAACGGGGCACCGGCCGCAAGCTGCAGATCGTCCCGAACGGGCCGGTGGACTGAGGGAGGCAGCGGCCCCTCAGAAGATGCTCGTCCGCCCCGCGAAGTAGTGCCCCTCTTCGAGGTCCTGGAGCAGGGACGGACACTCCGGCTCCCAGCCCACCAGCTTGCGGGTCAGAGCGCTCGACATGGGATTGTCGACCGACACCATGCCGGAGAGGAAGCCGAAGTGCGCGCCCGCTTCCCCGGCGGTGATGCCCGCGGCCGGCACTCCCAGCCGGCGGCCGATGGTCTCGGCGATGTCGCGGAGCGGCACGCCCTCCTCGGCTGTCGCGTGCAGCACCGAACCGGCCGGGGCGGCTTCCAGCGCCAGCCGGAACAGGCGCGCCGCGTCCAGCCGGTGTACGGCGGGCCAGCGGTTGGAGCCGTCACCGATGTAGGCCGCGACGCCCTTCGCGCGGGCGGCGTCGATCAGCATCGGGACGAAGGCCCGGTCGCCCTCGCCGTGCACGGACGGTGCGAGCCGTACGACCGACGAGCGCACCCCGCGGCCGGCCAGCGACAGGACCGCGTCCTCCGACGCGAGCCGGGGCGCGTCCGTTCCGGGCTCGGGCCTGATCTCCTCGGTCCCGGGGCGGCCGGCTGCCATCGAGGCGACCGTCAGCGTGCCCGTGGTGATGACGAAGGGCTTGTCGGTGCCTTCGAGGGCGGCCCCGACCGTCCGCACGGCGCGCAGGTCCAGCCGCCCCGCGGCCGCGAAGGACGCCAGGTCCGAGAAGTCGTGGCGGTAGGCGAGGTGGATGACGCCGTCCGCCGCGGCGGCCGCGTCGTGCAGGCTGCCGGGGTCGTCCAGGGAGCCCCGGTATGCCTCGGCACCGGCCGCCGTCAGCGTCGCGGCGGAGGTGTCCGAGCGGGCCAGGCCGACGACCGTGTGTCCGGCGTCGAGGAGTTCCCGGACCACCGCGGTCCCGATGAATCCGGTTGCTCCGGTGACGAATACGCGCATGGTGGTGTCCTTGAAAGAGGGGAGAAAAAGGTGTGCGAGACCGGCCGGTGAGGGGCGGCCGGGCGCCCGGCCGGCGTGGTTCCCATGCTCCGGGCGGGGACCGCCGCGCGTCCAAAGCCCGTTTCGCATGAGGACATGCGAAACAGGCATCGCTACTGGCCAGGGCTGCTGTTCAACTCTCCGTACGCCCGGACCGGACTACGCTTCGGGTATGCCCGACCCCTCCCCCGCGCCCGATCTCGACCTGCGGCTCGTGCGCTACTTCACGGCCGTCGCCGAGCACCGGCACTTCGGCCGCGCCGCCGAAGCCCTCCGCGTCGCCCAGCCGTCCTTGAGCCGCCAGGTGCGCCGCCTCGAACAGCAGTTGGGCGCGCGCCTGCTGGACCGTACTCCGCAGGGCAGCAGGCTGACCGAGGCCGGTGAGGTGTTCCTGCCCCGCGCCAAGGCGCTGCTGCGCGCCGCCGCCGAGGCGGCGGCCCACACCCGTGCCGCCGCCGATCCGGCGCGGATCACCGTCGGGTACACCACGGGCGTCATCGTCACCCCGGCGGTCCGCGAGCTGCGCCGGCGGCACCCGGACGCCGAAGTGCACAGCCAGTACGTGGACTGCACCGTGATCAACGAGGCGTTGCTCGGCCACCGGGTGGACGCGATGGTGACCCGGCTGCCGTTCCCGACCGCCGGGCTGCAGGTGACGGTCCTGTACGACGAGCCCCGAGTGCTGCTGGTGCCGCTCGACCACCGCCTCGCGGGCAAGGAGTCCGTCACCCTCGCCGACATCGCCGACGAGCCCCTCCCCCGCCTGCGCCAGGCCGATCCGGACTGGAACGCCTACTGGCGCATCGACCCCCGGCCCGACGGGCGTCCGGCCCCCGACGGCCCGTTCATCGACGCCCTGGAGGACAAGTTCGAGCTGATCGCCGCCGGTGAGGCCGTGGCCATCGCGGCCGGCCCACGGGCCGTGGCCCTGCGCCCGGACGTCACCGGGATTCCCCTGCACGGTGTCGAACCGAGCCACGTCGTCGTGGCGACCCGTGCCGACGACCGCAGCCGCCTGGTGACGGCGTTCCGCAAGGCGGCCCGGACCCGGCTCACCGGTCCCGCCTCCGGCCTGACGGACGGGCGGTCTCCCCGCGGGTAGGTGCTGCACACGCGCAGCACCGTCCCCGCCGAAGGAGGCCGCTCATGCCCGGCTACGACCTGCTCCGCTCCGAGGAACGCGCCATCGTCGACGTCGTACGCGACTTCGTCGACCGCGACGTACGTCCCGTGGCACGCGAGTGGGAACATGCCGACCGCTACCCGGCGGAACTCGTCGAGCGGATGAAGCAGCTCGGCGTCTTCGGCCTCGCGGTGCCGGCCCCGTACGGCGCCGCCGCCGTCTCCGCCTCCTGCTTCGCCCTGGTCACCGAGGAGCTGGCGCGTGGCTGGATGAGCCTAGCCGGTGCCATGGGCGGCCATACCGTGGTCTGCACCCTGCTCGTCCGGTACGGGACTCCGGAGCAGCGCGAGCACTGGCTGCCGCGGCTGGCCACCGGGGAGGTACGGGCCGCGATGGCGCTCACCGAACCGGGCGGCGGCTCGGACCTCCAGGCGATGCGCACCACGGCGCGCCGCGCCGCCGACGGCACCTACCTCGTCAACGGCGCCAAGACCTGGATCACCAACGCCCGCCGCGCCGGGCTGATCGCGCTGCTGGTCAAGACCGACCCGGCGGCCGAGCCCGCGCATCGCGGCATCTCGGTGCTGCTCTGCGAGCACGGCCCCGGGATGACCGTCTCCCGCGACCTGCCCAAGCTGGGCTACAAGGGCGTGGAGAGCTGCGAGCTGGCCTTCGACGACTTCCGGGTGCCCGGGGAAGCGCTGCTCGGCGGGCAGGAAGGCAGCGGATTCGGGCAGATGATGCGCGGGCTGGAGATCGGCCGTATCCAGGTCGCCGCGCGGGCGGTGGGGGTCGGGCGGGCCGCCTTCGAGGACTCCGTACGGTACGCGCGCCGGCGGGAGAGCTTCGGAAAGCCGATCTGGCAGCACCAGGCCGTCGGCGCCCATCTGGCGGACATGGCGACGTCGCTGACGGCGGCGCGCCAGCTCGTGCTGCACGCGGCACGTACGTACGACAGCGGTCAGCGTGCCGATCTGGAGGCGGGCATGGCCAAGCTGTTCGCCTCCGAGACAGCCATGCGCGTCGCACTGGACGCGGTGCGGGTGCATGGCGGGTACGGCTACTCGACCGAATTCGACGTGGAGCGGTACTTCCGCGACGCACCGCTGATGATCGTCGGTGAGGGGACGAACGAGATCCAGCGAGAGGTGATCGTACGGCAGCTGATGCGGCGCGGGGGGCTGTGAGGGCACGACGCTCTTGATCACTGGGGAGCCTGCTGATGAGGTGGCCGGCATGACTGATCTCGGATCCGTCGCCTGGCCGCTGCCCCGGTCAAAACCGAGAGGCTCGTGCTCCGGGCCCCCGAGGCCCGTGACCGTCCGGCGTTCATCGAGCTGCTGGCATCGCCAGAGGTGCCGCCAACACCGGCTCGATGCGCCTCGCGGCAAAGCCGGGGTTCACCGAGGTGGAGCGGTTCCAGGCCTGGGGAGCCGAGCAATGGCCCGGCCTGCGGTCACCGGATGGCCCGACCAACGCGACCGGCCAGAAGGCCCTCGCCCGCATCGCACGGAAACTCCGCTCCGGCTGACCGAGGGGAAACGCGGGAGATCAGGCCGCGAGACCGGCCGGTGGGTGATCGCTGAAGGCGCCCCGGCGGTCGCCGGAGGCGTGTTCCTGCCGTGCGCCCCTTCAGATCGCCCGCCCCCGCCCCTCCCAGTACGGTTCCCGCAGCCGCCGTTTGAAGAGTTTGCCGGACTCGTCGCGCGGCAGGCTCTCCTCGAAGACCACGGTTCTGGGCACCTTGTACGAGGCGAGCCGGTCGGCGACGTGTGCCCGTACGTCCTCGGTGGTGAGTCCGGCGTCCGGTTCGGGCTCGACGTGCGCGGCGAGCGCTTCGCCGAACTCCTCGTCGGGGATGCCGAAGACGGCGACGTCGCGCAGCCCGTCGAGGGCGAGCAGGCAGCCCTCGATCTCCGCCCGGTAGATGTTGACGCCGCCGGATATGACCAGGTCGTTGCGGCGGTCGCTGAGGTGGAGGTAGCCGTCGGCGTCGAGGTGGCCGATGTCGCCGATCGTGACGTAGCCGGGCATCCGGCCGGCCTCCATCGCCGCGCGCTTGGCGGGGTCGCCGAGGTAGGTGAACTGCGGCCAGGTGTCGGACGGCCTGATGTAGACCTCGCCGGTCCGGCCGGTGGGCAGTTCCACGCCGTCGGGGCCCAGGATCACCACCGAGCAGGTGCCTTCGGCCCGGCCGACCGTACCGGGGTGTGCCAGCCACTCCTGGCTGTCGCACCAGGTCACGGCGCCGGTCTCGCTGCCGCCGTAGTACTCGCGCAGTACCGGCCCCAGCCAGTCGATCATGGCGTGCTTGATGTGCGGCGGACAGGGCGCCGCGGCGTGCACGACCGAGGTGAGCGAGGACAGGTCGTAGCGCTCGCGGATCTCCTTGGGCAGCCGCAGCAGCCGTACGAACATGGTCGGCACCATCTGCACCTGCTGGATGCGGTGGTGTTCGACCAGCCGGAGGAACTCCTCGGCGTCGAACCGCGGCATCAGGGTGATGTCCAGGCCGCCGGCCAGCGCGAGGACGGCGTGCTGGCTGGGCGAGGCGTGGTAGAGCGGCGCGGGGATCAGGGTGCGGCCGCCGGGTGCCACGGCGAAGTACTCGAAGAACTTCGCCACCGCTTCGGCGAGCTGCTCCTCGCCGACCGGGTCGCGCAGTACCCCTTTGGGGCGGCCGGTGGTGCCCGAGCTGTAGATGACGGTGGGCGGCCGGCGGGCGGCTTCCTCGGCGAGCGGCGGGTGGCCGACCAGCCAGGTGTCCAGGAGGGGGTGGTCGCCGGTCACCGGCGGAGGCGGGAAACCGCAGGCGGCGGCGGTGCCGTCGGGTACCGGGACCTCGATGAGGCGGGCGCGGTCCGGGAGTGCGGCGGCGACCCCCGGCAGCAGGTCGGTGTGGGCGAAGACGACCTTGCTGTCGCTGTCACCGAGCACATGCCGCAGCTCGTCGTGCCGGAAGTGCCAGTTGACGGGGACGGCCGAGGCGCCCAGCCGGGCCGCCCCGGCGGTGATCTCCAGGTACGCGGGCTCGTTGCGCATCACGATCGCGATCCGCTCCCCGGGTTCGACCCCCAGTGCGCGCAGCCCGGCGGCGATGCGGGCGGACCGTTCGTGGAACGCGGGATAGGTGCGCTCCACTCCGGCGCAGCGGATGGCGGGGGGTGTGGCGGCGACGTCCATGCAGCCTCCAGACAGTTGCGGCTCGCGCCCATTGAACAGGCGGTTCCGCCGGGCCGCCAGAGTGCTGACAGGCCGTCAGTACGGGTTCGGGACAGTGCGATGGAGGCGGTCCCGGGGCGTGGTACGGGAGGGGAGCGGGTGTGCCCGGGGGCGGCCGTCGGAGGGGTTGTCAGGTGAATCACCGGGCGGAGCGCCGGGCGGATCACTGCTGCGTTACGTCCGAGGTCTGTCCGGAGTGGGGCCGCCAACCGCCCGTATTGCGCCAGGTTTTCGCGTTGGGTGCTCCGATGTCTGACGCGTCGGAGGGCTTCCGGCGGGGGCGTGGGGGCTGCACGATGCGGGAGGGCATTCCAGGCATGGGCATGACCGGCCGGCCGTCGCCCGGCCGGCCGGTGACCGACCGACCGGTGACCGACCGAAAAGGAGCATGCGATGCGCAGCCGCACCGGACCGGCCCGGCTCCTCGGAAACCTGGCCGCGGCCATGGCGTTGCTCGGCACCCTGCTGACCGGCGCCGGGCCCCCGGCCGAGGCCGCCTCGACCGCCACGGCCCCCGTCACGGACCGCTCGCCCGGCCACGCTCCCCGGCCCGGGGCCGCCGGACCGGGCACGAATCACGCCGTCGACGACCCCTTCGTCTCCGAGCGCACCTCCTGGTGGCGGCAGGACCGCTTCGGCATGTTCATCCACTTCGGGGTGTACTCGAACCTGGAGGGCGAGTACACCCGGCCGGACGGCACCGTCTGCCGCAACGCCGAGTGGATCAAACGGCAGTGCGCGATCCCCACCGATGTGTACGAGCGGCAGGCCGCCACGTTCAATCCGGCGGCGTTCGACGCGGAAGCGGTGGTCAGGGCGGCCAAGGAGGCGGGCCAGCGCTATATCGTCATCACCTCCAAGCACCACGACGGGTACGCGATGTGGCCGACGAAGCAGAACCGGTGGAACCTGCGCGACCACTCCGCCTTCGACCCGCACCGCGACATCCTGGCCGAGCTGAAGACGGCCGCCGCCGCGGCGGGCATCAAGCTGGGCTTCTCCTACTCGATCTGGGACTGGCACGACCCCGACTTCGCCGGCCCGGCGACCTTCCCGCGCTACAAGGAGCGGATGTACGCGCAGCTCAAGGAGCTGGTGGACGGGTACGATCCGGCGCTGCTGTGGTTCGACGGCGAGTGGGACGCGGACAACCCCGTCAACCGCTGGTCCCCGCGCGACGGCGCCGGCCTCCAGGCGTACCTGCACGGCCTCGACCCGGACCTGATCGTCAACAACCGGGGCGGCAAGAAGCGCGTCGTGGACGGTGACTACGGCACTCCCGAGCAGGAGATTCCCGCGGAGCCCGTGGCCGGTCAGCTCTGGGAGAGCTGCATGACGCTCAACGACCACTGGGGCTTCGCCCGGTACGACACCCACTGGAAGTCCGCCGCCACCGTCGTCCGCAACCTCCTCGCGGTCGCCGGGCGCGGCGGCAACTACCTCCTCAACGTGGGCCCGGACCGGCACGGACGCATCCCGCAGGCGTCCGTGGACCGGCTCCGCGCCACCGGCCGCTGGCTGGCCGCGCACGGGCAGGGCGATGCCGTGTACGGCGCCGGGCACACCGGGCTGGTCGCCGAGCCGTCGTGGGGCACGGTCTCCCGTAAGCGCGACGCCTTGTACGCGTCCGTCACCGCCTGGCCCGCCGCCGGGAAGTCCCTGCACCTGACCGCCAAGGCGCCCCTGCGCGTCACGTCCGCACGGGTGCTGGGCAGTTCGCGGAAGATCACCGTCACTCCGGCGGGCGACGGTTTCGCTCTCACACCGTCGGGCCCGCCCACCGGGCCCGAGGCAACCGTCATCCGGCTCGCCGTCCGGCCGCCGGCCGCCGCGCCCGCCGGACGCGGGACGGGGCTGACCGCGCGGAGCTGGGCGAATGACAGCTTCACCGGGCCGCCCGCGGTGACCACCATCGATCCGGTGATCAACAAGTCCTACCGGTTCGACGGCTCACCCGCCGCGAGCATCCCGGCGGACCACTTCAGCACCCGCTGGACCGGCACGATCCGGCCGCTCTTCAGCCAGACGTACACCCTCACCACCGTCTCCGACGACACCGTACGGGTGTGGGTGGACGGCCGGCTCGTCATCGACAGCACCGCTCCGCACGAGCCGCGGACCGACCGGGCGACCGTCGCGCTGACCGCCGGGCACCGGCACACCCTCCGCGTCGAGCACACCGAGCGGACCGGCGAGGCGCATCTGAAGCTGCTCTGGTCCGGTCCGGGTCAGGAGCAGCAGATCGTGCCGCGCGGCGCGTTGTATCCGTCGTGAGCGCGACCGTGCGTCGCACCGCGGTGGCCGCCGTACCCACTCCTATCCTCGGTGAGCATGAGCCAACACGAAAAGGACAAGAACGGTTCCGATACGGGCGGGAGTGATGAGCATGCCGACATCCTGCGCCGGCACGGCGAGGCCATCGCACTGTTCGGCAGCCGGGTCCGCCGGGTGCGCGACGACCAGTGGGACGACCCGACGCCGTGCGACGCGTGGTCGGTGCGCGACCTGGTCGGCCATCTGACCGTGGAGCAGCTGTGGGTGCCCCGGCTGGTGCGGGACGGCGCCACGATCGAGGAGGTCGGGGACGCGTACGACGGTGACCAGCTCGGGGACGACCCGGCCGGGGCCTGGGACCGGGCGGCAGTGGCCGCGGTGGCGGCGTTCTCGGAGCCGGGCGCGCTGGACCGTACGGTCCACCTGTCGTCCGGGACCGGCTCGGCCGCCGCGTACTGCTCGCAGATGATGATGGACGCGGTGGTCCACTCCTGGGATCTGTCGCGGGCGATCCGCGCGGACGAGCACCTGCCGCAGGATCTGGCGGCCGCCGCTCTGCGCGAGGTCGAGCCGTACGCGGACGAACTCGCCGGTACCTCGATGTTCGCCGATCCCGTACCGCCACCGCCCGGAGCCGACGACCTCACCCGGCTGCTGTGTCTGCTGGGCCGCCGGCCGTGACGTCCGCCGACGCCGGTCGCGGCGCCGGCCGGCCGGAGTCCGCGGGCCCTGTGCGGTCCGCGGGCCGGTCGGCCGGTACGGCGGGTCCGGTCAGTCGATACCGCGGAAGATGTGGGTCTCGGTGGGGTCGTCGTCGCAGCCGGCGACTCTGACCGGGACACAGCGGCCCCAGACCTCCAGATTGCGGACTTCCTTGATCCGACCCGGCCGCTCGCCCGGCTTGGGCCGCGGCTGCTTGCGTTGCGCGTTTTCCAATGCCACCACGCACTCCTTCATCAAGGGGACACTTCCGACGCGGTGGCGCCTTTGCACAAACCGGGATGTCAGCCAGGGTTTGTGGCGCTTCCCGCGACGGGCCAAGGGTGTTGGCATCTCCTGGACAGGTCGTCCGTCGTCCACCAGATTAGCGACCGCGATCGGGGCGCGCTCGACAATTACCGGAAATGCAGTCGAGTCGGGGAGAATACCTAGATTCTGCCTGGGGCCGCATAGCGGTCACCGGGCCGTGCCCGGCGGGCTCCGCGGCTCCGCCCCGCCCACCGGCCCACGCCTGCCGCCGGTACCCCGCCGTTCGCCCGATTGCCGTACACGCCTGCTGCCGGTCCCGATCCCGGCCCCGGCTCCCGCCGCTACTTCAGAAGCCGGGACATCCGCCGGTCGGCCAGCAGCTTGCCGCCGGTCTGGCAGGTGGGGCAGTACTGGAGCGAGGAGTCGCTGAAGGAGACCTCGCGGACGGTGTCACCGCAGACCGGACACGGCTCGCCGGTACGGCCGTGCACCCGCAGCCCGCTCTTCTTCTCCTTCTTCAGCTGCCCGGCGGCAACTCCCCTGGAGCGTTCCACCGCCTCCCGGAGCGTGTCCCGCAGCGCGGCGTAGAGCCGGGCCGTGTCCTCGGCGCCGACGCGTGCCGCGGGCTTGAAGGGGGACATCCGGGCCGCGTGCAGAATCTCGTCGGAGTAGGCGTTGCCGATTCCGGCCAGCACGCTCTGGTCCCGCAGTACGCCCTTGATCTGCCGCCGCTCCCCCTTGAGCAGGGCGGCCAGGGACTCCTCCGTGAAGTCCGCCGCGAGCGGGTCGGGGCCGAGCCGGGCGACACCGGGGACCTGCGCGGGACCGGTCACGCAGTAGACGGCCAGCCGTTTCTGCGTACCGGCCTCGGTGAGGTCGAAGCCGGGCTCCGGGCCGGTCCCTTCGGCGCTCAGCCGGACGCGCAGCGCCAGCGGGCCCTTGCCGGGGCGCGGCGGGGCGTCGGGCAGGGCGTCCTGCCAGCGCAGCCAGCCGGCGCGGGCCAAGTGGATCACCAGGTGCAGGCCGCCGGCGGTGAGGTCCAGGAACTTCCCGTGCCGCGCCACCGCCGTGACCGTGCCGCCTTCCAGGGCGGTCAGCGGCGGGTCGTACGTCTTGAGCACGTTGACGGCGACCGGCTGGGCGCGGACCAGGACGCGGCCGACGGCGTGCCCGTCCAGGAATTCCCGCAGGGCTTCGACTTCCGGCAGTTCGGGCATGGCTCCAGCCTGCACGGTGCGGCGGTCCGGTACATCTCGTGCGCGCCGCGTGCCGGACGGGCGCCCGGGTGCCGCCGCGGTGCTAGGGATGGTCCTGTGGACTGGTTCACGGAGAGCGACGGGTGGCTGGGACGGCTGGTGTTCCAGCGGATGCTGGCCGTGCTGTATCTGGTGGCGTTCGTGGCGGCGGCGCGGCAGTTCCGGGCGCTGCTGGGCGAGCGCGGCATGACGCCGGTGCCGGACTTCCTGCGCCGGGCGCCGTTTCGCAAGGCGCCCTCGGTCTTCCACTGGCGCTACTCGGACCGGTTCTTCGCCCTGTGGTCCTGGGCGGGTGCCCTGCTGGCCGCTGCCGTGGCCGCCGGGGCGGCGGACGCGGTGCCGCTGGGCGTGGCGATGGCGCTGTGGGCGGTGCTGTGGGCGATGTATCTGTCGATCGTGAACGTCGGGCAGACGTGGTACAGCTTCGGCTGGGAGTCACTGCTGCTGGAGACCGGCTTCCTGGCCGTCTTCCTCGGCAACGACGACACGGCGCCGCCGGTGCTCGTGATGTGGCTGCTGCGCTGGCTGCTGTTCCGGGTGGAGTTCGGGGCCGGGCTGATCAAGATGCGGGGCGACCGCTGCTGGCGCGATCTGACCTGCCTGTACTACCACCACGAGACGCAGCCGATGCCGGGCCCGTTCAGCTGGTTCTTCCACCGGCTGCCCAAGCCGCTGCACCGGGTCGAGACGGCCGCCAACCACGTCGCGCAACTGGTGCTGCCGGTGCTGCTGTTCACACCGCGGCCGGTGGCCACCTGGGCGGCGCTGGGCATCGCCGTGACGCAGCTGTGGCTGGTCCTGTCCGGCAACTTCGCCTGGCTGAACTGGCTGACCATCGCCCTGGCCCTGTCGGCCGTGGACGTCTCCTGGTTCGCCGGAGCGCCCGCGGACGCGTCCGCCGCTCCCCCGGTCTGGTTCGCGGTGCTGACCGTGGCCGTCACCGTCTTCGTCGCCTTCCGCAGCTACCGTCCGGTACGCAACCTGCTGTCCCGGCAGCAGCTGATGAACACCTCGTTCGACCCGCTGCACCTGGTGAATTCCTATGGGGCCTTCGGCAGCGTCACGCGCGTACGCCGGGAGATCGTGATCGAGGGCACGGACTCGGCGGTGGCCTCGCCGGACGCGGTCTGGCGGGAGTACGGATTCCGGGGCAAGCCGGGCGGGGTGCGCCGGCTGCCGCGCCAGTTCGCGCCGTACCATCTCCGTCTGGACTGGCTGATGTGGTTCGCCGCGCTCTCCCCCGGCTATGCGCGCAGCTGGTTCGGGCCGTTCGTGGAACGGCTGCTGGAGAACGACCCCGACACGCTGCGGCTGCTGCGCCACAATCCGTTCCCGGACGCGCCGCCCGCGCTGGTGCGGGCCCGGCTGTTCCAGTACCGCTTCACGACGTGGCGGGAACTGCGGGAGACCGGGGCGTGGTGGCACCGTACGGAGCTGCGGGACTTCCTGCCGCCGACGGGAGCAGCTCCGCGCGGAACGCGATGACCATGTCGCGGGCGTGCCGCAGGCCGATGCGCCCGAACTCGCGCTCCAGCTCGTCCAGTTCGGCGAGCGTCTGGTCCTTCGAACCGCCCAGCCGGGAGCGGGACTTGACCAGTCCGAGGCGGGAGAGGGCGGTGCCGCGCGGCTCGTGCATCTCCTCGAACTCGCGCAGTGCGCCGGAGTAGACCGCGCAGGCCTCGGCGTACCGCCCGGCCCGGAACAGGACGTTGCCGCGCATCTTGTGGTTGTAGGCCAGGGCGCTCGCCAGGTCCATGGTGCGGCAGATCGTCTCGGCTTCGGAGAGCAGGTCGAGGGCGCGCTCCGTCTCGCCCTGTACGGACAGGACGTCGGCCACGCCGCGCAGCGACCAGGCGCGGCCCCGTGCGTCGTCGCCGTCGGCGGCTATTCGCGCGGACTCCTCGAACAGCTCCAGGGCCTTGGCGTACCCGCCGGTGTTGCGGTGCATCTGCGCGATGCCGGACATCGCCCACACCATGTGGCGGGCCTCGCCGTGCGCCCGTGCCTGTTCGAGGAGCTGCTCGTGCAGGTCGGCGACGGCGGCGTAGTCGCCCTGGATGCGGCCGGTCTCGGCGAGTCCGGCGAGGGAGTAGCCGTGCGCGAGGCGGTCGCCGCCCTCGTCGGCGAGGGTGACGGCCAGGGCCAGCAGCCTGCGGGCGAGGGCGAGGGAGCCGCACTGCCGGGCGAGCGTGCCGCCGCTCCACAGGGCCCAGGACATCGCGCCGCGGTCACCGGCTCCACGGGCGCTGCGGTAGCTGTCGCGCCAGGCCGTACGGGCCTCGTCGACCCGTCCCAGGCGCCGGTTGGCCTCGGCGACGGCGAGGGAGGCCCGTGCGCGCTCCAGGTCCGTGCGGGCGTCGCGCCGCGCGCGGCCGGCCGTGGTGAGCACGTCCTCGTAGGACGAGTTCACGCTCAGGGCGGTGCCCAGCTCGCCTTGGTACTCCGGGGCGAATGCCTTGCCGTACATGAATCCGTGGCCTCCTGGTCGTGCATGTGCTTGATCACGAAGCTACGGAAAGGAGGGGGGCCGGCGAATCAGTCCACGGATTGGTCGTGCCGTATGCCTCCGGTCCTACGTGAGAGGGACCCGGTCATCATCGGGTCGTACGGGACGTCCGGCCTCCGGCCGACCCCGGAGCGCCACGCGAGCCGCGTCACGCCCCTTGCCGGGGCGGCCGGGCCGGGCCACGCTGGCTGCCGACCGCGATCTCCGGACCCCGAGGTGTGGCATGGACGGCAGGGCACGGGCAGGGACCGGTCGCCGCCGCTTCCTGCGTACGGTCGCGGCGGGCGCCGCGCTGACCGCGGCCGGCGGCAGTCTCGGCGGGGCGGCCGGTCCCGCGTGGGCCATGCCCCGGCCCCGCACCGGACCGTACGCGGTCCGGCCGCTGCTCCTGGGCACGTACACCTCCGTACCGGGCGGCGGCACCGGCGTGGGCCTCGGCACATACGACACGGTCCGTGGCCGGATCACCGCGACCGGAGTGATCGGCGGCGTCGGCGACCCCTCCTACCTGGCCCTCTCACCCTGCCGCCGGACCCTGTACACCGTCAACGAACAGCAGCAGGGTGCGGTGACCGCCATCGCCCTGCGCGCAGACGGCCGCCATCGCGTCCTCGGCAGCCGCCCCACGGGCGGCGCCGGGCCGTGCCACCTGTCCGTCCATCCCGGCGGGCGCTGGCTGCTGAGCGCCGACTATCTCTCGGGCAGCGTCGCCGTGCACCCCATCGACCCGGCCCGGGACGGCGCGCTCGGCGAGCGTACGGACCTGGTCACCCACACCACTCCCCCGCCCGGGCCGGGGCAGGACGGCCCGCACGCGCACCAGATCGTCACCAGCCCGGACGGCCGCCACATCCTCGCCGTCGACCTCGGGAACGACACCGTCTACACCTACCGGCTGGACACCGTCGCCGGAAAGCTCACCCAGGTCTCGTACGCCACACTGCGCCCCGGCGCCGGCCCGCGGCACCTGACCTTCCACCCATCGGGCCGCCACGCCTACCTGGCCAACGAGGTGGACAACACCGCCGTCGTCTGCGCGTACGACCCGGCCACCGGCACGCTCGCACCGGGCGCGCCGCAGCCCACCGGAACCGGCCCCGGCACCAGCTACCCGGCGCAGTTCCTGGTGACCCGCGACGGCGCGTTCGCCTACCTCGCCAACCGCGGCCACAACAGCCTTACCCGCTACGCCGTCGAGGCGGCGGGCTCCCGCCTGCGCCTGCTGGACACGGTGCCGTCCGGCGGCGACTTCCCCCGGCACCTCGCTTTCTCGCCGGACGGCCGGCTGCTCTTCGCGGCGCACCAGAAGTCCGGGACGGTGACGGTGTTCTCGGTGGGCTCCCGGGGCGGGCTGCGGCGGCTGGGCGACCCGTTCCCCGCACCGGTGCCGGTCTGCGTGCTGCCGCTCTGACGCCCGCGGGCCACCGCCCCGGCAGCCGAAACACTGCGGCAACAGCCCCGCAGGATTGCGCCGATAGCGTCGGCCCGCATGAGTACGGGAACATCACAGGAGACGGCACCGGCCACCGCACCGGACGGCGGACAGGCCGGCGGGGAACTGCGCAAAGGCCTCCAGCGGCGCCACATGAACCTGATCGCGCTGGGCGGTGTCATCGGCGCGGGCCTCTTCGTGGGCAGCGGCGTGGTCATCCGGGACACCGGGCCGGCCGCCGTGCTGTCGTTCCTCGCGGCCGGTCTCCTGACCGTCCTGATCATGCGGATGCTGGCGGAGATGACGGTGGCCCGGCCCGCCCTCGGCTCGTTCTACGCCCATGTGCGGGAGGCCCTGGGGCACCGGGCCGGCTTCACGGTCGGCTGGCTGTACTGGTACTTCTTCGTGATCGTGGTGGCCGTCGAGGCGGTGGCGGGCGGCCGGATCGTACGGCTGTGGCTGCCCGGCGTGCCACTGTGGGCCGTCAGCCTGGCGCTGATGGCGCTGCTGACCGCGAGCAACATGGTCTCGGCCCGCTCCTTCGGCGAGTTCGAGTACTGGTTCTCGTCGGTCAAGGTCATCGCGATCGTGGTGTTCCTCTTCCTCGGCGCGCTGTACCTGACCGGACTGTGGCCGCGGGCCCACGGCGGCCTGGCCCACCTCACCGGCTCCGGCGGCTTCGCGCCCGAAGGCGCCGGCGCGGTCCTCGCGGCGATCGTGCCGTGCGTCGGCTTCTTCACCGGTGCAGAGATCGTGACCATCGCGGCGGCCGAGTCGGTGGAGCCGGAGCGCGCCGTGGCGGCGGCGATCCGCTCGATCGTGCTGCGCGTGGTGGGCTTCTACGTGCTGTCGGTGTTCGTCGTCGTGGCGGTCGTGCCGTGGACGTCCCGGGCCGTCGAGGTCAGTCCGTACGCGGCGGTGCTGGACCGGCTGGACGTGCCCGCCGCCGGTACGGTCATGAACGCCGTCGTCCTGGTCGCCGTGCTCTCCTGCCTCAACTCCGCGCTGTACACCTCGTCGCGGATGCTGTTCGCCCTGACCCGCAACGGGGACGCGCCGCGCGGCTTCACCCGGCTCAGCCGTGGCGGGGTGCCGCGCCGGGCGCTGCTCGCCGGAACGTCCGCCGGCTACCTGTCGGTGATCGCGGCATGGGCGTCCCCCGACGTCGTCTTCCGCTTCCTGATCAACTCCTACGGCGCCATCGCCCTGTTCGTCTACCTGGCGATCGCGATCGCCCAGCTCCGCCTGCGCCGCACGCTGGAACGCGAGGATCCGCAGCGGCTGACGCTGCGGATGTGGCTGTTCCCCTGGCTCAGCCGGGCCACCGTCGCGCTGATGGCCACAGTGATCGTGGCGATGGCCGTGCTGCCGGACAGCCGGGCGCAGTTCTGGCTGAGTCTGCTCACGGTGGGCGTGGTCCTGGCCGCCTACGAGGTACGGCGGCGGCGCTCCACCGAGTGAACGGCCGCCGGATGAACAGCCGCCGGGTGAACGGCAGTCGGGCCCGGCCCGGCGCAGGCCGTCCGTGGCGCCACGGACGGCCTGCCGGTGCCCACCGCTTCCCGCGGCGGTCCGCCCGCCCCCAGCCGGACCGCCGTTCCATGGGAATTCGTCACGGGGAATTCCCGGGAGGGTGGGAAGGGATTACCTGCCGCGGTCCGCCATGGTCAGCCGGTTCCCGAACGGCGGACGTCGAGCCGCATCCCCGGGTAAATGAGATTCGGGTCGGCACCGATCACCTGGCGGTTCAGCCGGTAGAACTCCCGCCAGCCCCAGCCGTGGGCGTACGCGATACCGCTCACCGTTTCCCCAGGGTTGACGACATGGCCGCCGGATTTCCGCTGGGGCCTGGTGACCCGGTGCTTGTCCTGCTTGTGCTGGCCGTACCGGCTGCCGTACTGCCGGTCCCGGTGCCGGGGGCTGCGCAGCCGCTCGCGGTAGCGGCCGCTGCCGTTCGTGCGGGCCTGCGTGTCGGCGCGCGGCGCCGGCCGGCGCGCCTCGGAGTGCGGTGCGCTGTGCCGGGCGCCGGACCCGCGCAGGCCCAGCCGGGCCGAGCAGGCCGGCCACGCGCCCCAGCCCTGGCGTGCCAGTACCCGTTCCGCGACCCTGATCTGCTGGGCCCGGGACGCCCGTGACGCCCGGGAGGCGTACCTGCCGCCTCCGAAGGAACGCCAGGTGGAGTGGGCGAACTGCAGCCCGCCCGAGAACCCGTTCCCCGTGTCGGCCCGCCAGTTGCCGCCGCTCTCGCAGCCGGCCAGGCGGTCCCACGTGGCGCCGCTGCGGGCCTCGGCGGGCCCGTCGGCCGCCACGTTCAACGCGCCGGCCGCCAGCAGGACCGCTGCCGCCGTCGCTCCCCGGGCCCCGCGCCCCCGGACCTCACCGCGTCCGCTCGTTTCCGTTCCCTGAGGAAATTCCATCGACGTGCTCCCGTCGCTCACCGCCGGTTTCCCGGCGGCCATGGGGATGCATGACGCCCCGCGAACGCACGCCCTTTCCCGGCTTTTCCGCGGCGATTCTCCCGCGGTTCCACCGAGAGCCTGCGTGGTGTTTCCCGAGCCGTCATGAATTCGACGAGTACGACACAACCACGGCCACGGAAGGCACCGGCAGAGCGCGCGGGAGCGTCCCGGCGGTACGGCCTGCCTCCGCACCGCCGGAGTGGGGGCCGACGGCTCCGCATGGCGCCCCCTTCTGCCGGGTAGGGGCGCACCCCCCGAGGTGGAGCGCATGGTCTGCCCGGGCGTATCGAGCGCTTGTCCGAGCCGGGGGTGCCGTCGGAGCGCGTTCGGGGGCTCGGGGCACGCGCGGCGGGGGTCCGCACGCACCGCGCACGGACCCCCAGGGACGGCGCAACGCCACCATCCGTACGGAGGGTTTGGGCCGGTACGGCAGACGGCGGCCCGCACGGCCGGCAGCACAGCCGTACGGGCGTCCCCCCCCGGTCGAGCGCCGCCCGGTCACAGCCGTACGAGCGTCACCTCGGTCGCCTTCACGCTCACCCAGACCTCGGTGTCCTCGGCCAGGCCGAGTTCCGCCGCGGCCTGCGGGGTGATCTCGCCGACCAGGTCGGGCACCTCCGGCGAACCGATCAGGATCCGCAGTCGGCTGCCCAGCGCGGTGATCTCCCGTACCCGTCCCGACCAGACGTTGCGCGGGCTGCCGGTGGGGCGCACCCGGTGCACGGAGACCGCTTCGGGGCCGATGACCGCCAGCGCTCCGGTGCCCTCGGGCAGCGGGTCGGCAGCCACCAGCCGGCCGTCGCCCGCGAGCCGCAGCCCGTCGCCGGTGGCGGTGCCGGGCCACGCGTTGCGGCCGAGCATCCGCGCCACCCACGGCGAGCGCGGGTGCCGGGCCACCTCGGCGGGGGTGGCGTCCTGGAGGGTGCGCCCGTCTTCCAGGACCAGGACGCGGTCGGCGAGCGAGACCGCTTCGACCGGGTCGTGAGTGACCATCAGGCAGACACCGCCGAAGCCGGCCAGGTGCCGGCGCAGGGTGTGCCGGACGTGCGCGCGGGTGCTCTGGTCGAGGGCGGCCAGCGGCTCGTCGAGCAGCAGCAGGCGGGGGCGGGCGGCCAGTGCGCGGGCCAGCGCGACCCGGCCGGCCTGGCCGCCGGAGAGCTGGGCGGGGCGGCGGTGCGCGAGGTGGCCGACGCCGAGCCGGTCCAGCCACTGCTGGGCCTCGCGGCGGGCCTCGGCGCGGCCGGTGCCGTGGGCGCGCAGCCCGTACGCCGTGTTGCCGAGGGCCGTCAGGTGGGGGAAGAGCGCGCCGTCCTGCGGGACCCAGGCGACGTCGCGGCGGTGCGGCGGCAGGGCGGTCACGTCCCGCGCGCCCAGTGTCAGTACGGCGTGCGCCCGCGGCGTGAGGCCGAGCAGGGCGCGCAACAGCGTGGTCTTGCCCGCGCCGTTGGGGCCGACGACGGCGATGGTGGTGCCCGGGGCGGCGTCGAGGGTGAGCCGGTTGAAGCCGGTGACGTCCGCGTGCAGCGGCCACCGCCCGGTGCGGGTGCCGTCGGCGGGGCCGCCGGGGGCGGTGGGGGCCGCGTCGGCGCCGTCGGCGTACGCGGTGGTGGCGTCGGCCGGGCCCGGGGAGGCGGGCGTGCCGGGGGTGTCGGGTGCGCCGGTCAGGTGGTCGGGCCAGGTGCCGGTGGCATCCGGTGCCCCGTCGCCGTCCGCGTCCGTACGCGTCACCGCGCCGCTCGTGCGCCCCCGGACCGTGCCGCCCCCGCCCGCCCATCGGCCGCGCAGCGCGACGAGGACGGCCATCGCGATGACGAGCAGCAGCAGGGAGACGGAGGTGGCGGCCTCGGGGCTGTCCTGGAGGAGCAGGTAGACCTGGAGGGGCAGGGTCTGGGTGACGCCCGGCAGGTTGCCCGCGAAGGTGATGGTCGCGCCGAACTCGCCGAGCGCCCGCGCCCAGGTCAGTGCGGCGCCGGCGGCGAGGCCGGGAGCGATCATGGGGAGGGTGACCGTGCAGAAGACGCGCAGCGGCCCGGCGCCGAGCGAGGCAGCGGTCTCCTCGTAGCGCGCGTGCAGCCCGGCCAGTGCGCCTTCGAGGCTGATGACCAGGAACGGCATCGATACGAAGGTCGCGGCGACCACCGCGCCCGCGGTGTGGAACGGCAGTTGTACGCCGAACCAGCTCTCCAGCCGGCCGCCCAGCAGGCCCCGCCGCCCGAAGCCGAGGAGCAGCGCCACCCCACCGACGGTCGGCGGCAGCACCATGGGGAGGAGCACGAGGGAGCGCACCACGGATTTACCGGGGAAGTCGACGCGCGCCAGCAGCCAGGCGAGCGGCACGCCGAGCAGCAGGGACAGGCCCAGCGCCCAGAAGGACACCACCAGGGAGATCCGCAGGGCCTCGGTGACCTCGGCGGAGGTCAGGTGGGTGCCGAGGTCGCCCCAGGACGTACGGGTGAGGATGCCCGCCATGGGCACCAGCAGGAACGCCACCGCCAGGACGGCGGGCAGCGCCAGGGCCAGGGGGGCGCGCAGGCCCGGGGCGGCCTTCCGGCCGCGGTGGTCGCGCTTCATGAGGTGACGGATCGCGGCGCCGTCACGGCTTCTGGAAACCCGCGTCGCGCAGGATCCGCTGCGCCTGCGCGCCGCCGAGCCACTTCACGAACGCGTCGGCCTCCTTGGCGTGCTGCGAGACCTTGAGGGTGGCCGCCGGGTACTCGGCGATCGCGTTCTGCTGGTCCGGCACCTGGACGGCGTCCACCTTGTCGGGCGCGGTCATCGCGTCGGTGGCGTAGACGATGCCCGCGTCCGCCTCGCCCAGTTCGACCTTGCTCAGCACACCGCGCACGTCCTGTTCCTGGGAGAGCGGCTGCACGGTGATGTGCTGCCGGTCCAGGACCTTCTTGCTGTAGCGGCCGACGGGCACGGCGGGCGCGGCGAGCACGACCTTGAGCTTCTTGGTGGCGGCCAGGTCCCGCAGGCCCGTGATGTGCTTGGGGTTTCCCTCGGCGGTGGCGATGACCAGGCGGTTCTTCGCGATGATCTGCGGCTCGCCGGTCTTGCCGTGCAGCCCGTCCATGGTCCTGGTGTCCGCCGTGACCAGGGCGTCGGCCGGGAAGTCCTGGTTGACCTGGGCCGCGAGCTGCTGGGAGCCGGCGAAGGAGAACTTGACCGTGACGCCGGGGTGTTCCTTGTGGTAAGCGTCGGCGGCCTTGGCGAAGACATTGGTCAGCGACGCGGCGGCGAGGACCTTGATGGTGGTCTTTCCGTCCGCGGCGGACGAGTCGTCACCGCTGCCGCAGGCGGCGGTGAGCGGGGCGAGGACGGCGACGGTCAGGGCCGCGGCGGCGGCGCGGCGCCGGGTGACGCCGAGGGTGCGGGACATCGGGATCGGCTCCTTGGGGACGGACGCGGGGTACGGCGCGCGTCAGGCTCGGTCGACATGGACATTGGTCGACTTCACGCGGGCGGTGGCCCGCACGCCGACCTCCAGTCCCAGTTCCTCCACGGCTTCCCGTGTGAGGAGGGAGACCAGCCGGTGCGGACCGGCCTGGATCTCCACCTGCGCCGCCACGTCGCCCAGCTTGATCGCCGTGACGATGCCGGAAAAGGCGTTGCGGACCGAGGTGTGGGAGGTGTCCTCCTCCGGGGCGCCGCTCTTGGCGAGTTCGGTGGAGAACGCGGCCAGATCGCGGCCGTCGATCAGCCGGCGGCCGGATTCGTCCCGGTGGGTGGGGACCCGGCCGGCGTCGGCCCAGCGGCGGGCCGTGTCGGGGCTGACGCCGAGCAGGCGTGCGGCCTGGCCGATCGTATAGGACTGCATGTGCGGCACCGTATGGCAGATGCGCTCTCATCTGCAATTATGCCGTGCGAAAGTACCTGGCATGTGCGAGGCCGGTTGGAGGATGCGCCAAGGCCGGGCGTGGGGCGGGTGACCGGCGCCGAGGTGCGCCGGGAGTATGGCGCGGGGGCGCAGACCGGACATACCAAGGGGGTGGAGCGTCGGCCGGGTGGGCGAAGCCGTACTCTTTTGAGTGGGATTCGGGAGGGCGTGGCGTAACACGGAGGGAGCGCGAACCGATGGGTACTCCTACTTCTTCAGTCCGTTCCGCGGTCCGCGGCCGGTCGATCATGAAGAGGCTGTGGCCGGAGGCCGCGCGCGGCGAGGTGCCGCCGGTGCAGGAGCGACCCATCCTGCACACGGTCCCGCACCCTTCCCCGGACCGCCCCCTCCCGCTGCGGCTCGCCGACCTCGCCGTCGCCGCCTGTACGGCGCAGACGGTGCTGGCCCCGAAGCCGGACCCGCTCGCGCTGCACTCCGCCGAGCTGCTGCACGCCCCCTTCGCCTCGATGGCCGAGGCCGCCGTGGGCCGGCCGCTGGACCGGCGGCTGCGCGAACAGCTCGGGCGCCTGGGCCGGGCGGGTGAGCAGCGCGCCCTCCAGGCAGGTGCGGGCGCGCCCGGCAAGCGGGGCGCGCTGTGGTCCGTGGGGCTGCTGGTGGCCGGTGCCGCCGCCACGAACTGCCGTTCCGACGTGGAGACCTGCGAGGCGGCGGCCACCCTGGCCCGCCTGCCGGACGGCGGCGCCCCGGCGGCCAGCCGGTCGCCCGGCGGCCGGGCCCGGCAGTACTACGGCGTGCCCGGTGCCGTCGGCCAGGCCCGCTCCGGCTTCCCGAACGTGCTGGGCGTGGCCCTGCCGGCGCTGCGCCAGTCCCGCGCGTCCGGCGCCTCCGAGGTGACGGCCCGGATGGACGCGCTGCTCGCGCTGCTGTCCACGGTCGACGACACGACGCTGCTGCAGCGCGGCGGCTCGCAGGGCCTGCTGTCGGTGCAGATGGACGCGCGTGACGTGCTGTCGTCGGGCGGTTTCGGCACCCCGCGCGGGCGCAAGGCGTTCGTCCGGCTGGACGCGCGGATGACCCGTAACGGGCTCACGGCGGGCGGCAGCGCGGCGCTGCTGTCGGCGACCCTCTTCCTGGACTTCCTCTTCGAGGGCCGCTGAGGCCCGTACCCGGAGGGGCCTGCGTCAGGGCGCGCCGCCGGGCGTCACGTACTGCCGCAGCAGGTCGCGCAGTTCGGCCTCGAAGGAGTCGTAGCGGCGGCGCAGTTCGGTGCCCGGCCAGTCGGCGGGCAGCAGGGCGTCCGGCAGCAGCGGGTCCGCGAGGAGGTGCCGCAGCACGGCGGCCGAGACGGTGAAGCGCCCGGCCGGTGACGCGGCGCCGGACAGCGCGGCGAGCAGCGCGCGGGCCCCTGCCGCCCAGCCGTCCAGGTCCCACAGGGTGCGCGTCAGCTCCACCGGGTCGCCGTCCGGGGTGCCGGTGAGCAGGGTGCACTGCCGGGCGACCACGGCCGGGCGGGTGCGCTCCAGGTTGCCGGGCCGCAGCCAGGTGCCTTCGCGCAGTGCGGCGAGCCGCAGTTCCGCCATGGCCTGGCGCAGTGCGGTCCGTTCGGCGGCCGGCCGCGCTTCGGCGGTGACCACGGCGATCTCCCAGCCGCCGTCCCAGTGCCGGGTGCGCGGCGTACGGCTCTCGTCCTGCCGCGCCTGGCGTTCCAGCAGCCGTGCGGTGAGCCCGTACAAGCCCTCCGCCTGCCGGAGGTCGCCCGCCGCGACCATCCGGGACAGGGCGACGCGTACGGTGCCCTCGGCGATGCCGAAGAGCTCGCCGACGCGCACCAGGGCGCGCGCCGGGAGCCGGGGCGGGTGGTGGCCGAGGAGGGTGCTGAGCACGATGGAGCGGGCGGTGAGCGGCCGCAGGCCGAGGTGCCCGGCGTCGTCGCGTACGGAGGTGTCGTGGTCCATCGGCCGGAATCCTAGGAGGCGCCCGGCGGGGCGGTGACGGCCGCCTCTCCCGTCCCGCCCGCGCTTGCCAGCTTGTCCTTGTTGTCCAGCTCCCACCCGAGGAAGGAGAACAGGACGATCAGGATGCCGCCGCAGACGATGGCGCAGTCGGCGAGGTTCATGATGCTGAAGCCGCGTACGTGGATGAAGTCGACCACCGCGCCCCGGAAGTGGCCGGGCGTGCGGAAGAGGCGGTCGGTCAGGTTGCCGAGTCCGCCGCCCAGCAGCAGGCCCAGCGCGATCGCCCAGGGGACGCTGTAGAGCTTGCGCGCCAGCCGGAAGATCACCACCGTGACGGCCGCCGCGATGACCGTGAACAGGATGGTCGTCGCCTCGCCGATGCCGAACGCGGCGCCGGAGTTGCGCAGCACCGTCAGCTCCAGCCAGTCGCCGAGCACCTTGACGGAGGCGCGGTTCTCCAGCTCCGCGACCACGGCCAGTTTGCTGCCCAGGTCGAGCAGGTAGGCGGCGCCGGCGACCGCGAGCAGCAGCGGCACCCGCCGTCTGCCGCGAGCCCCGCCCGCACGGTCCGTACGGTCCGCACCGCTCTCCCCGGTGGTCCGGCCCGGTTCTGTCACGTTCAGTCACCTCGAAGTCCGTTGATCGGCCTCCACCCTAAGCGGGCCGGGCGCAGCGGCCGACCCGGTGATCGTTCATCCCTCACTCCATTACACCCTTCCCGCGCCTGTCGTGATTCTGTAACGTTCCCGGTATGACCGTCACCCATGAAGTCGTGAATCAGGCGCCGCCGCTGACCGGGTTCAGCACGGCGGACGACCCGGCCCTGCTGGAGGCGCTGCGCCGCGCGGACGCGGGGTGGGGTGAGCGCGAGGTGCGGGAGCTGGGCGCGCTCGCCGGGACGGAAGCGGTCCAGGAGCAGGCCAGGGTGGCCGAGGAGCAGCCGCCCCGGCTGCGCACCCACGACCGCTTCGGCCACCGGATCGACGAGGTGGAGTTCCACCCTGCCTGGCACCGGCTGATGACCGTGGCAGTGGAGCACGGGCTGCACGCCGCGCCGTGGGCCGAGCCCCGGCCCGGTGCCCATCTCGTGCGCGCGGCCAAGTTCTACGTCTGGTCACAGGCCGAGCCGGGGCACGGCTGCCCCATCTCCATGACCTACGCCGCGGTGCCCGCCCTGCGCGCCGAGCCGGCCCTGGCGGAGCGGTACGAACCGCTGCTGGCGGCCCGCTCGTACGACTTCGGACTGCGGCCCCCGCTGTCCAAGGCGGGCCTGATCGCGGGCATGTCGATGACCGAGAAACAGGGCGGCTCCGACGTCCGGGCCAACACGACCCGGGCGGTGCCCGCGGGCGACGGCACGTACCGCGTCACCGGCCACAAGTGGTTCACCTCGGCGCCGATGAGCGACGTGTTCCTGACACTGGCCCAGACGGCCGAGGGGGTGAGCTGCTTCCTGCTGCCGCGCGTACTGCCCGACGGCACCCGCAACGCGATGCGGCTGATGCGCCTGAAGGACAAGCTGGGCAACCGCTCCAACGCGTCCTCCGAGATCGAGTACGACGAGGCGGTGGCCTGGCCGGTCGGCGAGCCCGGGCGCGGCGTACGGACCATCGTCGAGATGGTGAACATGACGCGGCTGGACTGCGTGATCGGCACGGCGGCCGGAATGCGCGCCGGGCTGCGGCAGGCGCTGCACCACACCGCGCACCGCCACGCGTTCGGCCGCGCGCTGTCCGAACAGCCGCTCATGCGGGCGGTACTGGCGGACCTGGCGATCGAGTCGGAGGCGGCGACGACGCTGGCCATGCGGCTGGCGACCGCCGTCGACCGGGCCCACGCCGGGGACGCGCACGAGGCCGCGCTGCGCCGGCTGGGGCTGGCCGTCGGCAAGTACTGGGTGTGCAAACGGGGCAGCGCGCACGCGGCGGAGGCCCTGGAGTGCCTGGGCGGCAACGGGTACGTGGAGGAGTCGGGCATGCCGCGGCTCTACCGTGAGGCGCCGCTGCTGTCGATCTGGGAGGGCTCCGGCAACGTCGCCGCGCTGGACGTGCTGCGCGCGCTCGCCAAGGAACCGGCCGCGCTGGACGCGTACTTCGCCGAGGTGGACGCGGCCGCGGGCGCCGACCGGCGGCTGGACACCGCCGTCGCGGGCATCCGCAAGATGCTTGGCACACTCGGCGACCCGGACCAGGCGCAGCGCACTGCCCGGACCCTGGCGGAGCGGATGGCGCTCGCGTTCCAAGGCGCGCTGCTCGTACAGCACAGCCACCCGGCGGTGGCCGACGCGTTCTGCGCCTCGCGCCTCGACGGGGAGTGGGGAAACGCCTTCGGGACACTGCCCGCCACGGCCGACCTGACGGCGATCCTGGACCGGGCGCGCCCCGTACTCCCCTCGGAGGCCACCGGATGACCGGCGGCGGCCCGGACGGCGAACCGGCCCGCACGGTACGGGTCGAGCGGGCCGGCCCGGTGACGACGGTCATCCTCGCCCGGCCGGAGGCACGCAACGCCGTGGACGGCTCCACGGCGCGCCAACTGGCCGACGCCTTCCGAGGCTTCGAAGCGGACGACGGAGCGCATGTCGCGGTCCTGTGGGGTGAGGGCGGCACGTTCTGCGCGGGTGCCGACCTCAAGGCGGTCGGCACCGAGCGCGGCAACCGGGTCGCGGCGGACGGCGACGGGCCGATGGGCCCCACCCGGATGCGGCCGGCCAAGCCGGTGATCGCCGCGGTGAGCGGGCACGCGGTCGCCGGTGGCCTGGAGCTGGCCCTCTGGTGCGACCTGCGGGTCGCCGAGGAGGACGCGGTCTTCGGGGTGTTCTGCCGCCGCTGGGGAGTGCCGCTGATCGACGGCGGTACGGTACGGCTGCCCCGGCTCGTCGGCACCGGCCGGGCCCTGGACATGGTGCTGACCGGGCGGCCGGTCGGCGCGGCCGAGGCACTCGGCATGGGCCTGGCCGACCGGGTCGTCCCGCCCGGCCGGGCCCGCGCCGAGGCGGAGGAGCTGGCCGCCGCGATCGCCCGCTTCCCCCAGGCGTGCCTGCGCAGCGACCGCGCTTCCCTCCTGGCTCAGGAGGGCCTCCCGGAGGAAGCCGCCATGGCCGCGGAACTCCGGTATGGGCAGGGCGTTCTGGCGGAGGCACTGGAGGGCGCGGAGCGATTCGCTTCGGGGGCGGGGCGGCATGGGGTGGTGGATACGCAGGGGACCGGCAGCGGGTGAGGCGTAAGAGCCTGTCTTTGAACCCCCGTCGTCCGCCCGGAGGGCGGGCGCAGCGGCGGTCGGTGCGTGCGATGGGGGTCCCCCTGCTCGAAGAGCTTGGGGGAGTGCGTCGGGGCGCAGGCGGGGGTTCAAAGACAGGCTCTAAGCGCCCCACGCCTCACCTCACCCCGCGAGCGATGCCTCCGGAGCCGTACGGGGAAAGGCGCGGCGGTAGTCGGACGGCGACACCCCGACACGCTTGAGGAAGTGGTGCCGCAGATTGTTCGCCGTGCCGAGGCCGCTCAGTTCGCCGATCTTCTCGACCGGCAGGTCCGTCGACTCCAGCAGGCTCTGGGCGCGCGCCAGGCGCTGGTCGAGGAGCCATTGCAGCGGGGTCGTGCCGGTGGCCGCCTGGAGGCGCCGGTAGAACGTCCGCGGGCTCAGCGCGGCGCGCTCCGCGAGGTCTTCGACCGTCAGCGGCCGGTCGAGGTGGGCGCGCGCCCAGGCCAGCACGGGGGCCAGGCCCTCGTCGTCGGTGGCCGGCACGGACAGGTCGACGAACTGCGCCTGGCCGCCGGGCCGGTGCGCGGGCACGACCATGCGGCGGGCCAGCTGGTTGGCGACGTGGGCGCCCAGGTCGCGCCGGACCAGGTGGAGGCAGAGATCGAGGCCCGCCGTCAGCCCGGCGCTGGTGAGCACGTCGCCGTCGTCCACGTACAGCACCGAGTCGTCGACCCGCACCTTCGGGTAGCGCTCGGCGAGCTGGGCGGTGTGCATCCAGTGGGCGGTGGCGCGGCGGCCGTCGAGGAGTCCGGCCTCGGCGAGCGCGAAGGCCCCGGTGCACAGGGACACCATGCGGGCACCGGCGTCGTGGGCGCGGCGCAGCGCTTCGATCAGGGCCGGCGGCAGTGGCCTGCCCTCCTCGACGCAGGGGTCCGGTACGGAGGGGACGATGACCGTGTCCGCGCCGGCGAGGTCGTCGAGGCCGTACGGCGTGCGCAGCGCCAGCCCGGCCGCGCTCCGAGGGCCGTCCTCGCCGGTCCGCTCGCCCGTGCCGCACAGCAGCAGGTCGTACCACGGGTCGGCCAGGTCGGGCTGGGGCTTGCCGAAGACCGTGCAGGGGATGCTCAGTTCGTACAGGTCCCACGACGGGACACCGATCTCCTCGGTCACGACCACCGCGACGGAACCAGCGCTCATCCCCGAAGGATATGGCCCGCACGGCGTGGCAGGAATTTGGTGCCGGCCGTCAGCACTGTCACTGGTCCGGGCCGCCGGGCACTGCGAGCGTGGTCCGTACGTGATCGACCGCCGCCGGCCGACCTTGGCCGTCGGACTGATAGGAGACGTACATGCAGAGGGAACGCGCGGCCGTGACGGTGCTCGGACTGGGTTCGATGGGGTCGGCGCTGGCGGCCGCGCTGCAGGCGCGCGGCCACGCGACCACGGTGTGGAACCGTTCGACGCACAAGGCCGAGGCGCTGGTGGAGCGCGGCGCCGTGGTGGCGGCGACGCCTGCGGAAGCGGTCGCGGCGAGCCCGCTCGTCATCGCCTGCGTACTGGACTACCCGTCGCTGCACACCGTCCTCGACCCGATAGCGGAGTCGCTGGCGGGCAAGACGCTGGTCAACCTCACCTCGGGCTCGCCCGAGCAGGCCGCGGAGGCCGCCGCCTGGGCGCGGTCGCACGGCGCCGGATACCTGGACGGCGCGATCATGACCACTCCCCCGGGCGTCGGCAGCCCGGAGACGATGTTCCTCTACAGCGGTCCGCGCGAGGTGTTCGACACCCACCGCGCCACCCTCGCCGCCCTGGGCGACCCGCTGCACCTGGGCACCGACCCGGGCCTGGCGTCCCTGTACGACGCGGCGCTGCTCGGCCTGATGTGGGCCACCCTGACCGGCTGGCTGCACGGCACCGCGCTGACCGGCGCGGAGGGCACCCCGGCCACCGCGTTCACCCCGGTCGCGGTCCGCTGGCTGAGCGCGGTGACCGGCTTCCTGACCACGTACGCGCCCCAGGTGGACGCCGGCCGCTACCCGGGCGACGACGCCACCGTGGATGTGCAGATCGCCGCGATCGACCACCTCCTCCACGCCGCGGCGGCGCGCGGCGTCGACAACGCGCTGCCCGAGCTGCTGAAGGCCACCATGGAGCGGACCCGCGCCGCCGGCCACGGCTCCAGCAGCTACGCGAGCGTCATCGAGGTCCTCAAGGGCGCGGCGGGCGCCCGGTGACCACGACTGCCTTGACCGCCGCCCCCACCTTGGCCGCCGCGCTCCCCCCGGCGCCGCCTGCCACCGACTGGCCCGGTCTGCTGGCCGCCGTCACCGACTCCTGCCTGGACGTCCTCCTCGAAGGAGCGGACCAGGACTGGTCGCGTCCGGCCAGCAGCCTCGAATGGACCTGCCGGGCGACCCTCGACCACCTGGCCCTCGGCCTGACCGGCTACGCGGGCCTGCTGATCGCCCGCCCCACCGACCGCTACATCACCCTTTTCGCCTCCCTCGATCCGCAGGCACCGGTCCCCGCCTGTCTGGAGGGACTGCGGATCGCGGCCCGTCTGCTCGGGACAACGGTCCGCGACACGGCGGGCGAGGTCCGCGCCTGGCATCCCTGGGGGCATGCGGACGCCGCCGGTTTCGCCGCCATGGGCGTGACGGAGCTGCTCCTCCACACGTACGACATCACCCGCACGCTCGGTCTGCCCTGGGCCCCGGACGGCGGCCCGGTCGCCGCCGTCCTGTCCCGGCTCTTCCCGGACGCTCCGGCCGCTCCGTGCGGGTACGGCCCGTCCGACGTCCTGCTGTGGTGCACGGGGCGGGCCGCCCTGCCCGGGTGGCCGCGGCGTACGGAGTGGCAGTGGGACGGCTCGGTGCGCTGACCTCCCTGCCGCCCCAAGGGGCGATGTTGAACGCGTTCAACCCGTCACGTACTGTCTTGCGTGACGGGTTGAACGTGTTCAAACCGGCTTCGGGCCGGGTCTGGAGGCCGTCCCATGACCACGCTGGTCGCCCTCATCGTCATGCTCGGCATGTTCGCCGTGCTCCCGATGGGACTCGCGCTGATCGACGAACCGGGGCTGCGGTGGATACGGCGCCGCTGGTTCGTGGCCGCGGCGGCGGGCGCGGCGGCACTGTGGCTGCCCCGCGGAGCCGCCGCCACGGCGCTGGCCGCCGCCTACGCGCTGGCCACCCTCGCCCTCGCCCTGCACGCACCGCGCCGACTGGCCCGCACCCGCAGCCTCGCCCCGGGCGAGATCGCGGTACTGACGGCCCTGGTCACCCCGGCCGTCGCCGGCACCGCCCTGGTCGCCGAACGCTCGGGCCACGAACTGTTCGGCTTCGACCTGCAGATCCTTTCGCTGACCGTGCCGCACTTCCACTTCGCCGGATTCGCCGCCGCCCTGACCGCCGGACTGGTCTGCCACGCCGCGCGCCCCGGCAGGGCCGGTCCGCTCGCCGCGCTCAGCGTGCCCGTGGGAACGCTGCTCGTCCTGGCGGGCTACTTCGTCGACGACTGGGCCGAACTGGCCGGCGCGGTCGTCCTCACCGCCGGCATGTGGCTGGTCGCCCTGATCACCTGGCGGGACATCCGTACCACCGCGCCGGACCGGATCACCCGGACACTGCTCGGCGTCTCGGCCGCCGTACTCGTCGCGACCATGCTGCTCGCCCTGAGCTGGGCACTCGGCGAGGCAACCGGCATTCCGCACCCCACACTGGCATGGATGGCGGCCACCCACGGCCTGGGCAACGCGCTGGGCTTCGCCCTCTGCGCGGTGCTCGCCTGGCGCCGCCTCCGTGCCCGGCCCGTCACCCACCGCCCGACCCTGTACGCACCCGAGGAAGCAGGCACCCCCGCATGACCACCGGCCGCATGACATCCGGCACCCCCACCTCCTTCAATTACGCGCCGGAAGGCGCGACCCGGCGCCCCCCGCTGCCCAGCGGCTACGACCACCTGCACGAGGCGACACACATCGGGCACGGCCGGGCCGTCCTCGAAGCCGCGGGCGAGGCGGTCACCACCTTCCGCATGCACCGCGCGGCGGGCGTCCGGGTCCGGGCCTCGGCGCCGGAAGCCGCGCCCGGCGTGCTGGTGGAGTGCGCCCTGGGACTCGGACCGGTCCGGGTGTACGCGCCGTGCCGGGTGGTGTGGAGCGAGTACGAGAGCGAGCGCATCGGCTTCGCGTACGGCACGCTGGCCGGTCACCCCGAGCGCGGCGAGGAGTCGTTCGTGGTCGAGATGCGGGCGGACGGCGCAGTGTGGTTCACCATGACGGCCTTCAGCAGGCCGGGCCGGTGGTACACACGGCTGGCGGGCCCACTCGTCCCGGTGTTCCAGCGGGCCTACGCGCGCCACTGCGGGCGGGTCCTGCGGCGGCTCGCGAACGCGCCCCGCTGACCCGGCTCCGGCGGCCGGGCCACCCTGTCATTTCCATACATCCACGCGGCGTTCATCGCTCCGTCACCAGTTGCCCCGTCGCCCGTGAGAGAAACCACCCATGTGCGACGACGAACTGATCCCGCCGCGGGCGGACCTGACCGAGGACCAGTGGACGCGGACGGCCGGTCCCGGCCTTGCCGACGGCGCCGTACCGGACGGCACACCGGAGACCACGGCCCCGGCACGCGGAGTGCACCGGCGGACGCTGCTGGGCGGGGCGATGGCGGGAGCGGCACTGGCCGCGGTGCCGTTCGGGGCGCAGCGGCCCGCGGTCGCCGCCCCGCGGGCGGACGGCCCGCCGCGCTTCCCGTTCCCCTCCGCGCCCGGCCCCTCCGGCGAGTACGCCGTCCTGATCACCGGTGACGCCGGGACGGGCAAGGACGAGCAGTACGCCGTCACGGCCGCCGCCAAGGAGATCTGCCGCGCCGAACGCGTCGGGCTGGCGGTCGGCCTCGGGGACAACCTCTACGAGAACGGCCCGGAGTCCGACCACGACTCGGAGTTCGAGGAGAAGTTCGAGCGGCCCAACACCGGTATCGACATGCCGTGGCTGATGGTGCTGGGCAACCACGACTGTTCGGGGCTGATCCCCGGCAGCGGCGGCGACCCGTCGCGCGGCGACCGCGAGGTCGCGTACGCCGCCTCCTCCCGCCGCTGGTACATGCCGAGCCGCTACTACAACGTCGCCCTCCCGGCAGCCGGCGCCCAGGGAGACCCGCTCGTCGAGTTCTTCGCGCTCGACACCAACCCGGTCGCCTCCTACGTGGCGCAGACCGACCCGCACTACTACTGGAACGGCCCGTACATGCGCGAGCAACGCCACTGGCTGGACACCGCGCTGACCGCCTCCCGCGCGCGCTGGAAGGTGGTCCTGGGCCACCACCCGTACCTGAACAACGGCAAGCACGGCAGCGCCGGCGCGTACGACGGTTTCGTGATCGGCAACTACACCAGCGGCATCCACCTCAAGGAACTGTACGAAGAGGTGGTGTGCGGCCGCGCCGACCTGATCATGTCCGGCCACGACCACACCCTGCAGATCCTGGAACCCACCGACCGCTCACGCGGCACCCGCCAGATCGTGTGCGGCGCCGCCTCCAAGTCGGGCGACGGCCAGGCCCACTTCACCCACCCCGCCGCCTGGCAGGACTTCGCCCGGCACGGGTTCATGCTGCTGAAGGCGTCGGCCGGGGCGATGACGATCGACGCGTACACGGTCGACGTCACAACGAAGAAGGCCCGGCTCGCCCACCGGACGCGGACGACACGGCCGGTGGCGGCGGGGGCCGGGGTCCCGGCGGGAGCGAGCTAGGGCGCTTCTGATGGATCTCCGCGGCATCGCGACTCCCCCAGCTACCGCTGGGAGGTGCCCCCAGGCACGCACCCTCGCCGCACGGCGCAAACGGACAGGTGGCTCCGCCACATGACCCTTCACACCGCACTCCCCCTAGCTCTTCGAGCAGGGGGGACCCCCAAGCGCACGCACCGAACGCCGCTCCGTCCCCCACGGAGATCCATCAGAAACGCCCTAGGTCTCCGGCCCGGCCCGGAGCCAAGAGAAACCGGGCCCTCGTTCAGGGAGCGCCGATCTTGCTCACCACCGCACGCGTCGCGGAACGCACGGCGAGCGCGGTCTCGATGGCCCGGGTGCGTGCCCGGAAGCCGGCGCTCCGCGGAAAGCCGACCGACCGGCGTCCGGGCCCGCGGCGGAGCAGGTCCCGGTAGAGGTCCTGGTGCCGCTCGGCGATGAGCGAGGGATCGAAGCGGGCCGAGTTCCGCAACGCCGCCTCGCCCATGCGCCGGCGCAGCCGGTCGTCGCCCACGAGCCTGAGCAGGGCCGTGGCCATGCCGTCGACGTGGCCGGTCGGCACCAGGAAGCCGTCGACACCGTCCCGGATGACTTCACGCGGTCCGACGGGGCAGTCCGTGGAGACGACGGGCAGTCCGCACCGCATCGCCTCGACGAGGGTCATGCCGAACGACTCGCGATCCGAGGCCGAGGCGGCGATCGACCCTTTCACCCATTCCGGTTCGAGTGGGTCGGCCTTGCCCATGAGACGCGCCTGGCCGCCGAGTCCGAGTTCACCGATCAGACGGGTCAGGGATTCCCGCTCATTGCCCGTGGTGTCACCTTCGCCGAAAATGCGAAGTTGCCAGTCCGGGTGTCTGCCGGCCACTTCGGCGAACGCCTTGATCAGAATCTCGTACCGCTTGAGCGGGATCAGCCGACCCGCTGCGACGATGACCTTTCCGCTGCCGTCGGCAGGCGCGCCGGAAACCCGGGGAACGCTGTTCGGTATCGCCTCCACCCGTACGCCGGGAAAACTGAGCCGCCGGTACGACCGGGCGTCGGACTCGGACACGGTGGTAATGGCGTCCAGCAACCGATAGTGATGGCGTATCTCGTGCCGCAGCCGGAGTCCATGGCCCGAGAACGTCAGGTGCTCCTGCGCCACGCGGATACCGGCCGCGCGCGTCTGGCGGGCGATGTGCATATTGAGGCCGGGCCGGGTCCCGACGACCACGTCGGCCTCCAGGCGCGAGAGGCAGTGGCCGATACGGGCATCCGTGAGGCGGCTGTACTGCCTGTGCCGTCCGTCCGCCCGAGGGAAGATTCTGGCGGGCTCCGCATGGCGTGGATCATTGCCCTCGAATTCCGCGGACGCGGCGCGCAGGTCCACGAGATGGGTCAGCTGCACCTTCGCGGGCACATCCATGACCGGAACCTCGCGATGCCGGAACACCGAGACGATCTCCACGTCATGCTGCTCGGCCAAAACCGCAGCGAGATTGTACGTGGCCCGAATCGTGCCGCCGATGCCGTAGGCATTGTGAATGAGAAAGACCATGTGCATGGGTCGTCTAACCTTCGGAAAAACATCGTGAGTTCGGGCCGCCTCCCCTTCCGCGACGGCCGGGGCAATGGGGCGGCACCGGTACGCACGGCGGGCTTTCCGGCGCGCGTACCGGATGGGCTGGACGGCTGCATTCTGCGCACACCGACCCGAAGAAAACCTGAAGATCCGACGCCGACGACCGGCCCTGCCGGGAGCCTGAAGTTTTCTTAAGAATCAGGAGCGGAAAGCGCGTCAGTCGGCCATCGCGGGCACCCGGTCACCCTCGGACCGTCCCCCGAGGAAGCCCCCGCCCGGGGCGACGCCCACCGGCACGCCGCCGACCGCGTTGACGCGGCCGCCCGCCCAGGCCCGCCGCGCACCCCCTACGCCTCACCCGAAATGCACAATCCGGACCTTCGTCCTAATGTGGGCGCATGGCCGCTTCCCGGTTGCGATGGTCCCCCTTCGGCGGGCCCCGCAGGGAAGCGGCGGGCGTGGTGGCCCCGGCGCCGCCGGTCCCGGTTGCCTGGCGGGCAGCCGGGGCCGGCGCGCCTCCGGCGTCCGGCTCCCGCCCCGCCCGCGTCCCGTCACCCCACCCGGCCGGCAGCCGTGCGTCCGCCCCGGTCGCGGGACAGGAGCGTCGCGGGTCATGACCGGACGGGACACCACTCCGCCCGGCCGCCACGACCCGCGCAGCGGCGTACCTCCCCGGGCCGCCGGGCCGGAGCCGGACGCGGACAGCGCCTCCTGCGGTCCGCCGCTCGACCCCCTGGACCTGGGCGAACGGCTCGCCCTCAACCGCACGGGCACCTTCGACTGGGACCTGGACCGCGGGACGCTGGAACTGGACGCCTGCGCACTGGACGTCTTCGACCTGCGGCCGGACGAGTACGACGGCAGGCCCTCGACGCTCGCGGCCCGCGTGCCGCCCGAAGAGGGCTACCGGCTGGACGCGGCCGTCTCGTTGGCGGTCCAGGAGCGGGCTCCCTCGTACGGCGTGTACTTCCGCGTCCACTGCCGCGACGGCACGCCCCGGTGGACCCACGCCCAGGGCCGGATCCTGCGGGACGCGGACGGCCGCCCGTACCGGATTGCGGGCCTCGTCCGGGAGGCCGGTACGGAGATGGCCGACTCCGTGCTGCTGCGGTCCCTCCAGGAGAACCGGCAGCGGCAGACCGCGATGGTGCAGCAGACCACGGCGGCGCTCTCCCGGGCCCTGTCGGTCGCCGACGTGACCCGGGTCCTGACCGGGACCGGCGGCGCCCGGCGCTTCGGCGCCGACGCGCTGATCCTCGGGCTGGTGGACAACGACCGTTTCGAGGTCATCGCCATGACGGGCCTGCCGGGAGCCGCGCCCGAGGACCTGATGGCCTCCCGGCTCGACGACACGCTGCCGCTGTCGGACGCCGCGCTGTCCCGGCGGGCCGCGTTCCTGTCCTCACGCGGCGAACTGATGGCCCGCTACCCGCGGCTGCGCCCGTACCTGGACCGTGTCCCCTCGGGCAGCGCCGTCTTCCTGCCGCTGGTGGCGCAGGACCGGGTCATCGCGGCGCTCGGCCTGTTCAACAGCGAGCCCAAGCAGCACTCGGCGGAGGACCGGAACCTGGCGCTGGCCCTGGCGGGTGTCGTGGCCCAGTCCCTCCAGCGGGCCATGCTCTTCGACCAGGAACGCGAGTTCGCGACCGGGCTGCAGGCCACAATGCTGCCGCGCCGGGTCCCCGACATCGCCGGCGGTGAGGTCACCGTCCGCTACCACGCGGCGAGCACCGGGCGGGACATCGGCGGCGACTGGTACGACGTGATCCCGCTGCCCCAAGGACGGACCGGGCTGGTCGTGGGGGACGTCCAGGGGCACGACACGCACGCCGCGGCGGTCATGGGCCAGCTCCGCATCGCACTGCGCGCCTACGCGACCGAAGGCCACTCCCCGGAGACGGTGCTCGTACGGGCCTCCCGCTTCCTCGCCGAGCTGGAGACCGAACGGTTCGCGACCTGCACCTACGTCCAGGCCGACCTGGAGTCCGGCGCGCTGCACATGGCGCGGGCCGGGCACCTGGGCCCGCTGATCTGGGACGCCGCCGGACACACGGACTGGCACCCGGTACGCGGCGGACTGCCGCTCGGGCTGGCCACCGCGTTCGGCCAGGACCACTTCCCGGAGACCCAGCTCTTCCTGGAACCGGACTCCACCCTGCTGCTGTGCACCGACGGCCTGGTCGAACAGCCCGGGCAGGACATCACCGCCGGCATCGACGCGCTGGCCGCGGCGGTCCGGGACGGCCCCGCCGAACTGGAGGCACTCGCCGACCAGCTCTCCGACCAGCTGTGGGCGCGGTCCGGCTCCGACGACGACATGGCCCTCGTCCTGCTGCACCGCGCCCCGTCCGCCGGAACCACCACCGTCACGCCCCGCTGCCGGCTGCACGTCCACCAGGCGGACCCGTCCGGCGCCTCGGAGGTACGGGCCATGCTGCGGCGCACGATGGACCAGTGGCGGGCGGGCCCGGTCGCGTACGACATCGAGGTGGCCGCCACCGAACTCATCACCAACGCGCTGACCCACACGGACAGCGGGGCGCTGGTGACAGTGGAACTCCTGTCACCCGGCACCGGCGCACGCGGCGGCACCCGGCGCCGCGTCCGCCTGGAGGTCGAGGACCGCTCCAGCCGCTGGCCCCGCCGCCGCACCCCGGGTGAGACCGCGACCTCCGGCCGGGGCCTGATGATGGTGGAAGCCCTCGCCGACTCCTGGGGAGCGGAACCGCGGGGCAGTGGCAAGGCACTGTGGTGCGAATTCGCCCTGCCGGCCGAGGAGTGACGGCACGGGTTCGCCCCGACGGCGTGCGCGTCGGGGCGAACCCGTGCGTGCCGAAGGGCTTTACACCCCGTGCCAGACCGTCGTCGCGTTGCAGAACTCGCGAATGCCGTGGCCGGCCAGTTCGCGGCCGTAGCCGGAGCGTTTGACGCCGCCGAAGGGGAGGGCGGGGTGGGAGGCGGTCATGCCGTTGAAGAAGATGCCGCCGGCTTCGATGTCGCGGACGAGGCGCTCCTGTTCGGCGTCGTCGCGGGTCCACGCGTTGGAGCTGAGGCCGAACGGTGTGTCGTTGGCGGTGGCGATGGCCTCGTCGAGGCCGTTGACCCGGTAGAGCGTGGCGACCGGTCCGAACGCCTCCTCCTGGTGGATGCGCATCGCGGGGGTGATCCCGGCCAGTACGGTCGGCTCGTAGAACCAGCCGGCGGTCAGCTTCTCCGGGCGCTTGCCACCGCACAGCGCGGCCGCGCCGTGCCGGACCGCGTCGTCGACCAGTTCTTCCAGGTCGGAGCGGCCCTGTTCGCTGGAGAGCGGGCCGACGTCGGTGGCCTCCTCCATCGGGTCGCCGACGGTCAGGGCGGCCATCCGCTCGGTGAAGCGCACCGCGAACTCGTCGTAGACGTCGGTGTGCACGATGAACCGTTTGGCGGCGATGCAGGACTGGCCGTTGTTCTGGACGCGGGCGGTGACCGCGGTGCGTACGGCCGCGTCGAGGTCGGCGGACGGCAGCACGATGTAGGGGTCGCTGCCGCCCAGTTCCAGCACCGTCTTCTTGATCTCGTCGGCGGCGATGGAGGCGACCGAGCGGCCGGCCGGTTCGCTGCCGGTGAGCGTCGCGGCGGCGACCCGGCGGTCGCGCAGGATGTTCTCGATCTCGCCGGAGCCGACCAGCAGGGTCTGGAAACAGCCGTCGGGGAATCCCGCCCGGCGCAGCAGGTCCTCCACGTACAGCGCGGTCTGCGGCACGTTGGAGGCGTGCTTGAGCAGGCACGTGTTGCCGGCCATCAGCGCGGGCGCGGCGAAGCGGATCACCTGCCAGAGGGGGAAGTTCCACGGCATGACGGCCAGGACGGTGCCGAGGGGCCGGTAGCGGACGTAGGCGCGGGACGCCCCGGCGTCCTTCGCGTCGCCGGCGTCCGGTACCTCGTCGGCGAGGAGTTCCTCGGCGTGGTCGGCGTACCAGCGCATCGTCTTCGCGCACTTGGCGGCTTCCGCGCGGGCCGCCGCCAGCGGCTTGCCCATCTCGGTGGTCATGGTGCGGGCGATGCCGTCCTGGCCCGCCTCCAGCAGGCCGGCGGCGTTGCGCAGCAGTTCGCCGCGTTCGGCGAAGGTCGTCGCCCGGTAGCTGCGGAAAGCCTGTTCGGCCCGGGCGAGCCGGTCCTCTATCCCGTCCGCGTCGAGCGCGTCGAAGGTCTTGAGCGTCTCGCCGGTGGCCGGGTTGACCGTGGCGATGGCCATGTGGATGCACCTCCCGTGGGGTGGTGGTGGGTGGGCGCTACGTGAGGGGGCCGGGGGCGGGGGACGGCTCCGGTACGGGGTCGGGGCCCGGCGGGCGCGGTACGGGGTCGGGGTGGGGCGACGGCGGCTGCGGCGTGGGCGGCGGCGGGGTGGGGTCGGGCGGCCCGGGCACCGGCGGTCCCGGTGTCGGCCCCGGCGCGGGGCCGGGGCCCGGTCCCGGCTCGGGTCCGCCGGGCCCCGGGGTCGGCGTGGGCGTCGGCGGTACGGGCTCGCTCGCCTGCCCGGGCTCGTGTGTACGGTGCGGTGTCGGTTGCCGCTCCACAGCAGACCTCCTGGTTCGGACTGGTTCGGACGGCATGGGGTTCTCCGGCCCCGGTACCCGGGTTTCGCCGGTCTATCGCACCGGCGCGTGACGGATTGCGCCCCTGGTCGCCCGCCCCGCTCCTTCGGGTGGCTTGTCCGGTTCGCTCGGGGACGCGCCGCCCCGGGCGTCCTACATTGCGGTCATGACCTCCGCGAGGACCCTGTCGGCCGCGGCCTGCGCGGCCGTGCTCGCCCTGTCCGTGCCCGCCTCCGCCGTGGCCGTGCCCCGCTCCCCCGCCGCCGCGGGGGCGCCCGCTCCGGCGGCCGGCCGGCCGCTGCCCGCCCGTATGGCCGACACCGGGGGCGGCAGTCAGCTCATCACGGCCCGCGCCGCCGGTCCGCGCTCCACGACCGGCACGGTGAGCTGGTGGCAGCGGCACGGGAGCCGCTGGCACCGGGTCGGTACGGCGCCCGCCCGATTCGGGGCGAACGGGCTGGTCGAGGGCGGCTCCCGCGAGCAGGGCACCTCGACGACGCCCACGGGCCTGTACGACCTGCCGTTCGCCTTCGGGACCACCCGGGCACCGGTCGGCACGAAGATCCCGTACCGACCGGTACGGGACAGCTCCTGGTGGTGCCAGGACAACGCCTCCTCCGCGTACAACCGCTGGGTGGACCCGCGCCCGCGCGACTGTGCGGCGAAGGAGGCCGAGCGGCTGGCGGACTATCCGGTGCAGTACAGCCGGGCCCTCGTCATCGGCTTCAATTACCACCGACCGGTGCGCGGCCGTGGCGCGGGCATTTTCCTGCACGTCAACGGCCGCGGGACGACGGCGGGCTGTGTGTCCGTACCGGCCCGCGCGATGGCCCGCATCGTGTCCTGGGTGAAGCCCGCCGACCGTCCGCACATCGCGATCGGCACCGATTCCGGCCGTACGGCCCTCACCCGCTACTGACCGGCCCGGGGGCCGCCACGAGGGGAAAGTGGCAGGCCACCCGGTGCCCGGGTCCGGTGGGCTCGGGCTCGCTCTCCGCGCAGCGCGCGCGGGCGACCGGGCAGCGGGTGCGGAAGCGGCAGCCGGAGGGCGGTGCGGCGGCCGAGGGCGTCTCACCGGTGAGCGGGGCGGCCGCGGCGGGGGCCGCCGGATCGGGCGCGTTGACGGAGTCGAGGAGGCCCCGGGTGTACGGGTGCAGGGGGCGTTCGAAGACGTCCCGGACTGGGCCGGTCTCCACCAGTTTCCCCAGGTACATGACGCCGACAGTATCCGCGAGGTGCCGTACCACCGCCAGGTCGTGGGAGATGAAGAGGTAGGTCAGTCCCTTGTCGCGTTGCAGGTCGCGCATGAGGTTGAGGATCTGGGCCTGTACCGAGACGTCCAGCGCGGAGACCGGTTCGTCGGCGACGACGAGGGACGGCGACAGGGCGAGCGCGCGGGCCAGCCCGAGGCGCTGGCGCTGGCCGCCGGAGAACTCGTGCGGGTAGCGGTCCACGGCGCCGCGGGGCAGCCCCACGTCGTCCAGCAGGGCGGCGACCCGGCGCTGCTGCGCGGCGCGGTCGCCGATGCCCTGGATGACCAGCGGCTCGCGCAGAATCGTGCCCACGCGCATCCTGGGGTCCATGGAGGCGTAGGAGTCCTGGAACATCAGCTGGACGTCGCGGCGGTGGGCGCGCAGTTCGCGCCGGGTCAGGGCGCCGATGTCGCGGCCGGCGAAGCGGATCGTGCCGTCGGTCGGCGGCTCCAGGCCGACGACCAGCCGTCCGAGGGTGGACTTGCCGCAGCCGGACTCGCCGACGATGCCGAAGGTCTCGCCGCGGGTGACGGTGAGGCTGACCCCGGCGACGGCACCGACTTCCCTGGCCCCGCTGCGCCGGGCGAAGGGGCCGGCGTGCAGGGCATAACGCTTGGTGACGCCGGTGAGGTGGAGGAGGGGCTCCCGGGCCGCGGGGGTCGGTGCGGGGACGGGGACGGGTGCGGTCGTGCCCGGCTCGCGGCCGGTCGCCCGTTCCTCCGCCGCGCTCCCCACCGGGTGAAAGCACGCGTACCCGTGCACGGCGTCCCCCGCCGGCGCCGGCTCCTGCGTACGGCACCGGTCGGTCGCGAAGGAGCAGCGCGGCGCGAACCGGCAGCCGGCGGGCCGGGTGACGAGCGCGGGCGGCAGGCCGGGGATGGTGGCAAGGGTGGTCCGCTCGCCCTCGGCGCGTTCCGGGAGGGCGGCGAGCAGCGCCTGGGTATAGCGGTGCCGTGGGGCGGCGAACAGGGCCCGTACGCCGGCGCGTTCGGCGACCTTGCCGCCGTACATGACCGCGACCCGGTCCACGCGCTTGGCGATGACGCCGAGGTCGTGGGTGACCAGGATCATGGCCATGCCGAGGCGGGCGCGCAGGTCGTCGATGAGTTCCAGGATCTGGTGCTGGGTGGTGACGTCGAGAGCGGTGGTCGGCTCGTCGGCGATCAGCAGCCTGGGCTCGCACACCAGGGCCATGGCGATGGCGACGCGCTGCCGCATACCGCCGCTGAGCTGGTGCGGGTAGTTCTTCATCCGCTCGGCGGGCTGGGGCATGCCGACCAGCCGCAGGGTCTCCCGGGCCTTCTCCCAGGCCTGCCGCCGGGTGATCTCCTTGTGCAGCAGCAGCGGTTCGGCGACCTGGGCGCCGATGGTCATGGTCGGGTTGAGGGAGGTCAGCGGGTCCTGGAAGACCATGCCGACGGTGTTGCCGCGGACGTCCCGCAGGACGGGTTCGGGCGCGGCGGCCAGGTCGGTCGTGCGGTCCGCGCCGGTGCCGCCGTCCCGGAAGAGGATGCGTCCGCCGGTGACCCGGCCGCCTTTCGGCAGCAGGCCCAGGACGGACAGTGCCGTCATGCTCTTGCCGCAGCCGGATTCGCCCACGATGCCGAGGGCTTCGCCGGGGGCCAGGTCGAGATGCACGCCGTCCAGGGCGTGTACGGTGCGGCCGCGTCCGGTGATCTCGACGTGCAGGTCCTCGACGCTGAGCAGCGGCGCGGCGGTCCCGGACGGCGGGTGGGCGGTCGCGGACTGGGGGTCGGCGGTCATGGGCCCTTCCTCAGCTCTTCTGGAGGCGCACGTCGAAGGCGTCCCGCAGGCCGTCCCCGGCGAAGGTGAACGCGGCGACGACGAGGACGATGGCGAGGCCGGGCGGGAAGATCAGCCACCAGTGGCCGACCTGGGTGTAGGTGATGCCGGCGGAGAGCATGGAGCCCCAGTCGGCGGCCGGCGGCGGGATGGACAGTCCCAGGAAGGAGAGGTAGGCGACGTAGAGGATGGCGTCGGCGATCTGGAAGGTGGCGTTGACGATGACGGTGCCGACGGCGCCGGGCAGGATGTGCCGGAAGACGGCCCGGACTCCGCCGCCGCCCATCAGGCGCATGGCGTGGACGTAGTCGCGGCTGCGCAGGGCGAGTGCCTCGCCGCGGATGAGGCGGGCCGGGGACAGCCAGGCGACCGACGCGATGATGAGGATGAGGACGGGTTTGCTCGGGGTGACGATGGCGGCGACCACGACCAGCAGGAACAGCGCGGGGATGGCGAGCGCGGCGTCGGTGACACGCATCATGGCGGCGTCCACCCAGCCGCCGAAGTAGCCCGCGACCGCGCCGTAGACGGTGCCGAAGAGGGTGGCGAGCAGCCCGGCGGCGAGGCCGACTTCGAGGGACGTCTGTCCGCCGTACATCAGCCGGCCGAGCATGTCGTAGCCGAGGTCGGTGGTGCCGAGGAGATGGCCGGGGCTGCCGGGCGGCAGGTTGGCCTGCGACAGGTCGGTGTGGGTCTGGTCGGTGGGATGGAGCAGCGGGCCGAGGTAGCACAGGGCCAGCAGGCCGAGGAGGACGGCGGCGCCGGTGAGGGCGAGTCTGCCACGGGCGAAGACGGCGAGGACGCGGCGGACGGGCCCGGCGGCGGGGGCTGTCTCGTGCGGGGCGGTGCCAGGGGCTGCCGCGGGGTCCGTGCCGCTCCCGCGGCCGCCCGCCGGCGCGTTCATGGAGGGTGCGGTCACGAGACGCTCCTGATCCGGGGGTCGAGTACGGCGTAGGCGATGTCGGTGATCAGTGAGCCGAGCACGGTGGCCACGCCGACGACCAGGGTGACGCCGAGCAGTACGGGGAAGTCCGACCCCTGGGCGGCGTTCCAGAACAGCAGGCCCATGCCGGGGTAGTTGAACATCGACTCGACGACGAGGGTGCCGCTGAAGAGGGTGGGGAGGTAGAGCCCGAGGAGGGTGGCGAGCGGGATCAGGGCGTTGCGCAGCACGTGCCGGGCCATGACGCGGGTGCCCGACTGCCCCTTGGCGCGCGCGGTGCGTACGTAGTCCTCTTCGAGGTTGTCCAGGACGGCCGAGCGCATGTAGCGGCTGAAGGCGGCGATGATGCCGAGCGCGGTGGTCACCACGGGCAGGACCAGGGCCGGGGCCTCGGCGAGCAGGCCGCCGACGGTGTCGGCCTGCGGCGCCTCGGCCGGGAAGATCTGGAGCTGCTGGCTGAAGACGAGGACGAGGACCAGGCCGAGGAAGAAGACCGGGGTGGCGTAGGCGAGGAAGGCGGCGCCGGTGAGCAGGTAATCGGCGGCCCTGCCGCGGCGTACGGCCTGGAGGGTGCCGAGCGGTACGGCCAGTACGGCGGCGAGCGCGATCGACAGGCCCGCCAGCAGCGCGGTTTTCGGGAGGCGTTCACCGAGCAGGGAGGCGACGGTCTGGTTGAGTTTGTAGGACTCGCCGAGGTCTCCGGCGAGCAGCCGCCCGAGGTACATCATGTACTGCTGCGGCAGCGACCGGTCGTACCCCTGCTGGTGGTTGAAGTGGGCGATGGCTTCCGGGGTGGCCTTGACGCCGAGGATGGCGCGGGCCGGTCCGCCGGGCAGCAGGTGCATCAGGACGAAGACGATGACGGAGACCAGCAGCAGCACGATGACGGCCTGTGCGACGCGTGTGACCAGGAAGCGGATCACCGTCCCGTACCGCCCTTCTTGACGAAGTACCAGTCCTGGGGCGTGAGGCCGAGGGTGGGGTTCTGGTCGATGCCGCGCAGGTCGTTGCGGATGACGGAGACCTGGTAGGCCGGGTTGGGTGTCCACAGGACGGGCACCTGGCCGGCCGTGTAGCGGGCGTAGTCGCGCATCGCGGTCGGGTCGTCGGAGTACTCGGTCTTCTTGATCAGCTGGTCGGCCTTCGGGTCGGACCAGTTGCCCATGTTGGAGGGCGCGCCGGTGGCGAAGAGCGCTTCGCCGCTGGCCACGGTCGGGAAGTACCAGCTGCCCTGGGTGCCGAAGAATCCCAGCTGCCAGGCGGAGCACACCGGTTCGGTCTGCTTGCAGGGGACGGTGGTGCCGAGGACGGTGTTCAGCGGCTGCTGCCGGATGTCCAGGGTGATGCCGGCCTTGTCCAGAGAGGACTTGATCTCCTGCATGGTGTTGGAGGTCTCGGTGGAGCCGGACTGGGAGAGCAGTTCCAGGCGCAGCTGCTGTCCGCCGGGGATGTCCTTGCCGCACTGTCCCGGGCCGGTGCCGGGGCGTGCGCAGCGCAGCCTGCCGTCGGTGCGCTGCCAGCCGTGCGCGGTGAGCAGGGCTTCGGCCTTCTTCGGGTCGTACGGGAACGGGTCGTGGTCCAGTTGCGCGGCGGGCACCGGTCCGCGGGTGGGCGCCGCGCTGCCGTGCCAGGCGACGTCGGAGATCGTCTTCTGGTCGATGAGGTGCTGGAGGGCGCGGCGCAGATAGGTCTGGCGGAGCAGCGGCCCGGCGGTGGGGTGGTTGAGGTTCAGGACGATGTAGGTGATCGCCCAGCCTTCCCATGGGTCGATGCGGTAGCCCAGCTTCTTGAAACGCGCCGACTGTTCCATGACCGACGGCGGGATGTAGCCGTAGTCCACGCCGCCCGCGCGGAGCACGTTGAATTCGGAGTCGGCGGTGGTGAAGGGCTTGAGGACGACGCGGTCGAGGTGGGGTTTGTCGGGGCCGCCGTACTGTTTGTTGGGGACCAGGGAGACCTGGCCGGAGGTGGTCCACTTCTCGATGCGCCAGGGGCCGCTGACGGTTTTCCAGAGCGGGTCGGTGGCGAATTCCGAGAGCTGCTTGGCGTGCTGGAGCAGCCGCGCGAACACCTTCTTCGGGTCCTCGTCGTGCGGGTCCCAGACGTGTTTGGGCAGTGGGGTGAAGTTGTCGAGCTGGTTGCCGGTGAACCAGGCGGGGTTGTACGCGCGGTCCAGGCGCAGCCGGAAGGTGTGGTCGTCCAGCGTCTCGAACTTCTTGACGTTGTCCGGCAGCAGGCCCGGCGAGTAGCCCGCCCACTCCTCCTTGTCGTGCTTGATCAGGTCGTACCAGAACTCCACGTCGCGGCTGGTGACGGGGGTGCCGTCGGACCAGCGGTGGCCCTTCTTCAGCGTGATGGTGACGGTGGTGTTGCCGTCGCTGTAGCGGGGCTGTTCGGCGAGGTTGCGCGGGCTGTCCATGGTCAGGCCCGCGCCCTTCTTCTCGGCCGTGTAGAGCGGCGGGTAGAGCAGGTCCTGTACGGAGTTGTTGTACGAGGCCAGGTAACCGGCCGTGCCGATCGGGAAGACCCAGTTGGGGGTGGCGGCGGGCGGCAGGGCCATCGTGGCCGTACCGCCTTCGACGCGGGTGCCGCCGGTGGCTCCGACGTCGGTGACCGCGCCGTCCGCCGGGCCGCATCCGGTGAGCGTGGTCATGCCGAGCAGCAGTGCGGTCACCGCGCGGAGCGCGGCGTGGAGGGGCCCGCGTCGGCGGGTACTGCGCGGGCCCATGCTGCCTCCGGAAAGGGTCGGCCGGTCGAAGAGTGCGAGAAAAGTACGGACGGCCGCGAAAAGAAGTCAAGGGTCTGGCGGAACATCGCCAATTGGGGTGTACTGAGGCCCACTTGACTTCCCTTCTTCCTTCGATCACCGAAGAAAGAAGAGGCACCGCCCCCAGCATTCCTGCCTCGTCCCGCCGCTCACGCACCACCGAAAGGCACCACCATGACCACCCCTGAGGCCCCCACATGACCGCCGCGGAGGAACAGCCCGGCTCCGCCGCACACGTCCTCGAACTGGTCGCGACCGGCACCGCCCGCTCCCGCGCCGACCTCGTACGGGAGCTGGGACTCGCCGCCTCCACCGTCTCCGCACGCGTCCAGGAACTGGTCGACGCCGGACTGCTGACCGAGTCCGGCGAGGGTGCCTCACGCGGCGGGCGCCGCCCGCGGCTGCTGCGCGTCCCGGACGGCGGCACCGTCGCGCTCGCCGCCGACCTGGGCAGCCACCACATCCGTACCGGCGCGGTGGGCCTGACCGGCACCGGATTCGACATCGACGAGTGCACCCTCGACCTGACGACCGGCCCGGAACCGGCCGTCGGCCTGCTCGCCGAACGGCTGACCGCGCTGGCCGAACGGCAGCGCGCGGCCGGGCGCACCGTGTGCGGCGCGGGCATCGGCTTCCCCGGCCCCGTCGACCCCGCGTCGGGCCGCGTCATCGCGCCGTCCCGGATGCCGGGCTGGCATCTGTACGAGCTGCGCGACCGGCTCGCCGGACTCCTCGGCCTGCCCGTCCTGGTCGACAACGACGCGAATGTCCTGGCGCTGGGCGAGCACCGGGCCGCGCATCCGGAGCGGCGGCACCTGGTGGTGGTCAAGGCGGGCCGCGGCATCGGCTCCGGCGTGATCAGCCACGGCCGGCTCTACCGGGGCGCCCGCGGCTGCGCCGGGGACATCAGCCACGTACGGGTGGACGCCGCCGCCGAACGCCCCTGTTCCTGCGGGAACATCGGCTGCCTGGAGTCGGTGGCCAGCGGCGCCGCGATCGCCGCCGCGCTGCGCGGCCAGGGCATCGAGGCGGACTCCACCACCGACATCCTGCGGCTCGTCGAGGACGGCGAACCGCACGCGACGACCCTGGTGCGGCAGGCCGGACGGCACATCGGCGCCGTGCTGGGCGTCGTGGTGAACTTCTTCAACCCGGAGGCCGTCGTGCTGGGCGGGGCGCTCGCCGCCGCGGAACCGCTGGTCGCGGCGGTCCGCGGGGTGCTGTACGAGCGCTGCCTGCCGATGGCGACCAGCGAACTGTCCATCGTCGCCGCGAGCTGCGGCCCCGACGCGGGACTGCTCGGCGCCGGTCACGCCGCGCTGCGCGAACTGGCCACCGAGGGCGGGCTCCCGGCCCTGCCCGTCGTCCGTACGTAGATCCGCCGATCATCCCAACGGAAGGTGCCCGACCGACATGCGCATCGCCATCGGCGGCATGGCCATCGAGTCCAGCCAGTTCTGCCCGCACCGCTCGACGTACGACGACTTCCGCGTGACCCGCGGCGCCGCACTGCTGGACCGCTACACGTGGACCCGGCCGGACAGCGACCTCGCGGATCAGGTGGAGTGGGTGCCGCTGGTGCACGCGGTGGCGTTGCCGGGCGGGCCCGTCGAGCGGGAGACGTACGACCGGATCAAGGCCGAACTCGTCACGCGGATACGGGCGGCCGGGCCGCTGGACGGGCTGGTCTACGACATCCACGGCGCCATGAGCGTCGTCGGCCTGGACGACGCCGAGGCGGACCTCACCGACGCCGTACGGGACGCGCTCGGCCCGGACGCCCTGATCTCCGCCGCCATGGACCTGCACGGCAATGTCTCGCGCCGCTTCGCCGACCGGCTCGACCTGCTCACCGCGCACCGGCTGGCCCCGCACGAGGACGCCTGGGAGACACGCGAGCGGGCCGCCCGCAAGCTGGTCGGGCGGCTGGCGTCCGGCCAGGGCCGACCGTACCGCGCCTGGGTGCAGGTGCCGGTCCTGCTCCCCGGCGAGAAGACCAGCACCCGCCTGGAACCGGCCAAGTCCCTGTACGGCAGGCTCGCTTCGGTCGAGGCGCTGGACGGCATCGTGGATGCGGCGGTCTGGGTGGGCTACGCCTGGGCCGACGAGGAGCGCTGCCGGGCCGCGGTCGTGGTGACCGGCGACGATCCGGACCTGGCACTGGCCCAGGCCCGCGGCCTGGCACAGGAGTACTGGGACGTGCGCCGCGACTTCGTCTTCGTCGGCCCGACCGGCGACGCCGACACCTGCGTCGCCCGTGCCGTGGCGTCCACCGCCCGCCCGTTCCTGATCAGCGACTCCGGCGACAACCCCACCGCGGGCGGCGCCGGAGACCTCGCGTACATGCTGGGCCGTCTGCTGGCCCACGACGACCTGGCGAGCGGCCGGGTCACCGCGCTGCACCCGGGCATCACCGACCCCGCCGCGGTGGCCGCCTGCTTCGACGCCGGGGTGGGCGCGCGCGTGGCCCTGAAGGTCGGCGGCCACGTCAGCGCCGGCACCGGCCCGCACACCGAGCCGTACGAGCTGACCGGCACGGTGACCGCCCTCGAAGACCCGTCGGCGCCCGCCGCAGGAGCCCCGCGCGGCAACCCGGCGTACGACGGCGGCGGCCGCACCGCCGCCGTCACCCGGGGCGGCGTGACGGCCGTCCTCACCGAGCGGCGCAAGCCCTTCCACACCCGCGCCGACTTCGGCACGCTCGACCCGGCCGGGTACGACATCGTCGTGGTGAAGATCGGCTACCTGGAGCCGGAACTGCACGAGCTGGCCGCCGACTGGCTGCTCGCTCTCACCCCCGGCGGCGTGGACCAGGACCTGCTGCGTCTGGGCCACCACCGGGTGACCCGCCCGCTCTACCCGTTCGACGACACGGGCTTCGAGGGACCGGACCTGACACCGGTGCTGCTCTGAGCAACCGCGCCGGGACCAGTGGCTCGTGACGGTCTGTGAGGTGCGGCCGAGCCAGCGGGAATGCGCCGGTTCCGGGGCCGTGTTGGGGCCAGAGCGAGAGAAGTGAACCCTGCGGCTGTGGAGCGTCCGGGCTTCAGCCCACCGCTCCGGCGCCGGTCCCCGGTGACTTCCCGCGTACCGACACAGGAGTGAGCCATGAGCACGACCGAGCAGACCGTCGAGATCCCCCGCCTCGACCGAGCTGCACCGGCCGCAGTCCGCCGACCCGGCGTTCACGTCCGCCGCCAACCTGCTCGCCCCGGACACCGTCCAGGGCCTCATCACGCTCGGCACGTCGCTGGACTTCGAGAGCCCGCGCAGCCGTGACCTGGGGTGCTGGGACGGGGCCGGGTCCAACACGCCGCTCATCGACGCCCTCGCCGACCCGGTCGGCGAGGACTGGGCCGTGCCGGACGAGGTCGTGGACGCCGTGTTCGACACGCCGGGGACCGGCGCGGTGGCTCACGCTCCGCTTCCGGTCCCCGCCGTCCCCGGCTAAAAGGCCCGCCGACCATTGCCCATGCCACGGATCTCGCGGGCCCGGCGCGTCCGGACGGCCCGTTATGTGCGGCGCCGGTGCATGACGGCCCGTACGGTGGAGAGGCGCTCCCTGATCACCTTTCCCCCGACGGAGGGCCCCGATGGAGTCGCCGACCCCGCTCACCGAGAGCGACCTGCTCGATCTCGACGCCCACTGGCGGGCGCTGAACTACCTCGCCGCCGGTCAGATCTATCTGACCGGCAACCCGCTGCTCACCGAGGAACTGCGCCCCGAGCACATCAAACCGCGGCTGCTCGGCCACTGGGGCACCTGCCCCGGCCTGAACCTCGTCTACACCCACGTCAACCGGATCATCAGCACTTACGGGCAGGAAGCCGTGTGCGTGTGGGGCCCGGGGCACGGCGGGCCCTCGGTGTTCGCCGGGGCCTGGCTGGAGGGGACGTACGGGGAGCTGAATCCGGACGTCGGGCGGGACGCGGCCGGGATGGCCCGGCTGTTCAAGCAGTTCTCGTTCCCCGGCGGGGTGCCGAGCCACGCGGCACCGAACGTGCCGGGCTCGTTCCACGAGGGCGGCGAGCTGGGCTACTCCCTCTCGCACGCGTACGGCGCCGCCCTGGACAACCCGGACCTGCTGGTGGCGTGCGTGATCGGGGACGGCGAGGCGGAGACCGGGCCGCTGGCCGCCTCCTGGCACGCGAACAAGTTCCTGGACCCGGCGCACGACGGCGCCGTGCTGCCGATCCTGCACCTGAACGGCTACAAGATCGCCAACCCGACGGTGCTCGCCCGGGTGGACGAGGACGAGCTGGACGCGCTGCTGCGCGGCTACGGGCACGAGCCGCTGTACGTCACCGGCTCCGACCCCGCCCGGGTCCACCGGGACATGGCCGCCGCCATGGACACCGCGCTGCACCGCATCCACGACGCCCAGCGCACCGCCCGCGGCGACGGCGAGCGGTCCCGCCCCCGCTGGCCGATGATCGTGCTGCGCACCCCCAAGGGCTGGACCGGCCCCGGCGAGGTGGACGGCGCGCCCGTCGAGGGCACCTGGCGCGCCCACCAGGTGCCGCTCTCCGGCGTCCGGGACAATCCGGACCACCTGCGCCAGCTGGAGAGCTGGCTGCGGTCGTACGCGCCGGGCGAGCTGTTCGACGGCGAGGGCCGGCCGGTGGACCGGGTACTGGCCTGTGTGCCGAGCGGCGACCGGCGCCTCGGCTCCTCCCCGCACGCCAACGGCGGCCGCCTCGTCCGTACGCTGCCGCTGCCCGACCCCGAGAAGTACGCCGTGCCCGTCGACAAGCCCGGCACCCGTATGCACGAACCCACCCGCGTCCTCGGCGGCCTGCTGCGCGACCTGATGGAGCGGACCGCCGACCGCCGCGACTTCCGGCTGTTCGGCCCGGACGAGACCGCCTCCAACCGCCTCCAGGACGTGTACGACGTCACCGACAAGGCCTGGCAGGCCGGGACCGAGCCCACCGACGAGCACCTGGGGCCGCACGGGCGCGTGATGGAGGTGCTCTCGGAGCACCTGTGCCAGGGCTGGCTGGAGGGGTACGTGCTCTCCGGCCGGCACGGCCTGTTCTCCTCGTACGAGGCGTTCGCGCACATCGTGTCGAGCATGGCCTCCCAGCACGTCAAATGGCTCCAGTCGGCCCGCGACATCCCCTGGCGGGTGCCCGTGGCCGGGCTGAACTACCTGCTGACCTCGCACGTCTGGCGCCAGGACCACAACGGCTTCTCGCACCAGGACCCCGGCTTCGTCGACCACATCCTCAACAAGGACCCGCACACCGTACGGGTCTACCTCCCGCCGGACACCAACAGCCTGCTGTGCGTGGCCGACCATGTGCTGCGCACCCGTGACGTGGTCAACGTGGTGGTCGCGGGCAAGCAGCCGTGCTTCGACTGGCTGGACATCGAGCAGGCGCGGGGACATGTCGCGCGCGGCGCCGGCATCTGGGAGTGGGCGGGCACCGAACAGCCCGGTGCCCGCCCCGACGTGGTGCTCGCCTGCGCCGGTGACGTACCGACGCAGGAGACGCTGGCCGCCGCCTCCCTGCTCCGCGCCCACCTGCCGGGGCTGTCCGTACGGGTCGTCAACGTCGTCGACATGACGCGCCTGCAGCCCCACGAGGAGCATCCGCACGGGATGACGGACCGGGAGTTCGAGGCGCTGCTGCCGCACGACGTGCCGGTGGTCTTCGCGTACCACGGCTATCCGTGGCTGGTGCACCGGCTCACCTACCGCCGGGCCGTCCACCCCAACCTCCACGTGCGCGGCTACAAGGAGATGGGCACCACGACCACTCCGTTCGACATGGTCGTCACCAACGACCTGGACCGCTACCGGCTGGTGATGGACGTCATCGACCGCGTACCGGGCCTGGCCGTGCGCGCCGCCGGGGTACGGCAGGCCATGGCGGACGTCCGGCAGCGCCACCACAGCTGGATCCGCGCGCACGGCACGGACCTGCCGGAGGTCGAGGAGTGGAGCTGGCCGGGCGAGGTGCGCTGACGGGAGCGGCGGCGCGCCCGCCCGGGACCTGCACGCTGCGGTGGACACCCTCCTCACCGGCTGGCGGCCGGCGGCGCCACGGGCCTGACCCGCAGCGCCGCGTACCGGCCCTCAGGGCCGCGGGTCGCGGGCGTCGTAACGGGCGAAATCCCGCCGCCACAGGGCCAGGAGCAGCACCGTCACGACACAGGCGACTCCCCCGCCGACGACCGCGACGGCCGGTGAGGCGAGGTCGGCCGCCGACCCGGCCAGGAAGTCGCCGAGCCGGGGGCCGCCCGCGACCACCACGATGAACACGCCTTGGAGACGGCCGCGCATCCGGTCCGGCGCGGCGGCCTGCAGCATGGTGCCGCGGAACACCATGGAGACGGTGTCGGCGCAGCCGGCGACGGCGAGGAAGAACAGGCCGAGCCACAGGTGCCGGGTCAGGCCGAAGCAGGCGACGGCCGCTCCCCAGGCGGCGACCGAGACGAGGATCGCCAGACCGTGCCGGCGGACGGCGCCGAGCCACCCGGAGAACAGCGCGCCCAGCACCGCACCGACCGCGGGCGCCGCGACGAGCAGCCCCACCGTCTTGGCGTCGCCCCCGAACCAGAGCACGGCGACGGCGGGGAACAGCGCGCGGGGCTGCGCCAGCACCATGGCCGCCAGGTCGGCGAAGAAGGTCATCCGCAGATTGGGCCGGGTGGCCAGAAAACGCAGCCCTTCCAGAACGGAAGGCCGACGCGGCGCCGCACCGTCATCGCCACGCTCGGGGCGCATGGCGGGCAGCCGCCACATGGCGTACAGCGCGGCCGTGAAGCAGCCCACGTCGATCAGATAGGCGGCCTGATAACCCCACAGACCGACGAAGACACCACCGAGCATCGGCCCGCCCATCATTCCCAGATTGCTGGTGAGCGAACTGAGAGCGTTGGCGGCGGGCAGCTGCTCGGGCGGCAGCAGACGCGGGATCATCGACGAACGGGCGGGCGAGTTCATGGCGAAGCAGACGGCCTGAAGCGCGACGACCGTGTAGAGCACCCAGACCTGCCGCACGTCCGCGAGCGCGGCGGCGGCCAGGGCGACGGAGAGGACGGTGGCGCCCACCGCGCTGTACATACCCAGTTTGCGGCGGTCGACGGTGTCGGCGATGGCCCCGCCGTACAGCCCGAAGACGACCAGCGGCACCAGCGAGCACAGACCGACCACACCGACGGCGAAGGTGGAGCCGGTGAGGGCGTACACCTGCAGGGAGACCGCGAGGGCGGTCATCTGCTGACCGACCCAGGACACGGTGTTGCCGCACCACAGGCGCCGGTAGTCCGCCGAGGTGCGCAGCGGGGTGATGTCGGCGAAGAGGCGGGTGCGCAGCGGGGGGGCGGGGCTTGGGGGTGGATATGGCAGGAGGCACGGGGCAGTAAAGCACGATGGGTGGTGGTGCCACTTACCTGGGTGGCCTGATCATGACACTGCCCTGCGCGCCTGTGGGTCTCCCGAAAGCCCGTACACCCGCCGCGCGTTACCGGCCGCGATCAGCCCCGCGACCCGGTCGGCGTCCGCCGCCGACCACGCGCCGGTGCGCACCCAGCCCGTCAGTACCTCGGTCAGTGCCGTGCGGAAGGCCGCGCTGCCGACGGTGTACAGCTCCGGCAGGCCGTAGGCGTCGGTGGAGAAGAGGAGTTTGCCGAAGGGGGCCAGTTCCAGGAAGCCGGCGAGCACGGCTGCCGCGCGTGGTCCGGTGTGGCTGAGGGCCAGGCCGGCGTCGGCGTAGACGTGCGGGAAGGCGTGGGCCAGGTAGGCGGCCTGGCGGTGGTACGGGTAGCAGTGGAGCAGGATCAGGTCGGTGCCGGTGCCCGCGGTGGCGTGGATGAAGTCGGTGAGCAGGGCCGGGTCGGCGTGGTGCAGGCGCAGGTCGGGGTCGCCGAAGCCGGTGTGCAGTTGGAGGGGGCGGCCGGTGGCGGTGGCGAGCCACAGGAGGTGGCGCAGGAGGGCCGGGTCGGTGAGGCGGTGGGTGCCGGTGGTGAGCCAGGCGCGGGCGGCGGTCATCACCTCGTCCTCCTGCGGTGGTGCAGGGGCGAGAGCCAGTCCGTGGCGGTATGCGGCGACGGATTTGAAGCCCACGGCGGTGCGGGCCGCGTCCCGTACGGCGTCGGCGAGCCGCGCCACGAACACCTCGGCCGCCGCGTCCACGCTCCTCTCCCCCGCCGCCCGTACGCCTGCCGCGATCCGTTCCGCCAGCGCCTCCAGCCGGACGATCTCGTGCCCGGTGCCGCCGCCCGCCTCGGCCGTCTCGTGGGCCCCGGTGAGGTCGCCGGGCAGGCCGGTGTCGACCAGGTACGTGCCGATACCGGTGCCGCCCAGCAGCAGGCGCCGGGTTTCGGCCGCGCCCAGTTCGCGGCGCCGGGCGAGGTATGCGCCGGGCGGGCAGTGCGGCGCGAGTCCGAGCAGCGGCGGGCACCAGCGGCGGACGGCGAAGCCCGTCTGGGTGTCGAAAAAGGTGGTGCCCGCGGCGGCGGGCCGGTCCGACTCGGTCAGGTAGGACTCGAACTCGGCGGCCGACAGGTCGCCGCGCAGCACGCCGTGGCAGTGCTGGTCGATCAGTGGTGGCAGGACCAGCGCCGGGTCGCCGTCCGGTACGGCCTTGTCCATCAGTACCTCCAGCGGGTCGCCGCGGCGATCTCGTCCGGCTCGCTGTCGGCCAGGGCCACCGCCTCGGCGCGGCGTACGGCGATCACGGCACCGTGCAGCACCTCGCCCATCGCCTCCCGCAGCACCGCCGACTCCGCCAGCCGGTCGGTGGACTCGGTCAGTGAGGTGGGCAGCCGGACGATGCCGCGCCGGGCGCGCTCGCGGACGCCCAGGACGCCCGGGTCGCCGGTGACCGGCGGGGGCAGTGCCGCGCCCGCCGTGAGGCCGTGCAGCCCGGCGGCGAGTACCGCGCCGACCACCAGGTACGGATTGGCGGCGGCGTCGAACGGTTTGATCTCCGCATGGCCGCCGTCCGGGTCGTCGGGGGCGCCGGTGACCAGGCGCAGCGCGGCCTCCCGGTTCTCGACGCCCCAGCACTGGTAGGCGCCGGCCCACACGGAGGGGCCCAGCCGCAGGTAGCTCGCGGGCGACGGGCAGCCGATGCCGAGCAGGGCGGGCATCGCCTCCAGGACGCCGCCGAGGAACCGTACGGCGTCGGGGTCCAGGCCGTGTTCGGCGTCCGGTGCCCGGTGCAGGCTGCGTTCGTCGCGGTGCAGGCTGAGGTGGAGGTGGCAGCCGTTGCCGACCTGGCCGGCCACGACCGTGGGCGCGAAGCTGGCCCGCAGGCCGTGCCGTTGCGAGACGGCCCGTACGGTCTCGCGGACGAGGACCAGGTCGTCGGCGGCGCGCAGCGGGTCGGCCGAGGCGGTGGACACCTCGAACTGGCCCGGCGCGTACTCGGGGTGCAGTTGGAGGACGTCGATCCCCTGGAGGGCCAGCGCCTCGGCAACGTCGCGGAGGTAGTCGGAGAGTTCGACGACCCGGGTCATGCCGTAGGCGGGGCCCGCGCAGGGGTATTCCAGGAAGTCGCCGACGCCCGCCGAGCCTTCGGGGGCCGCGCCGCCGTCCGGCCGCTGCGCGCGTGTCACCACCCACTCCGTCTCGAACCCCATCCGGAGGGCCAGTCCCGCGTCGGCGGCGCGCTGCGCCATACGGCGGGCGAACTGCCGCTGGCAGCCGGGGTGCGGCGTGCCGAGCTGGTCGTAGCGGTCGGCCGGTGCCCAGGCCCAGCCGGGCTGCGCGGCGAGCACGGTGACCCGCTCCAGGTCGGGGAAGAGCCGCAGGTCGCCGTCGGGTCCGCCGAGGTGGGCGGACGCGGTGATCGCGTCGTCGGAGGTGAAGACGTCGAAGACCGGTGACATGCCGACCCCGCGCTGGACGGCGGGCGCCAGCCGGGCCGTGGGCACGGTTTTGGTACGGGCGATGCCCGCGTTGTCGACCCAGGTCAGGGCGATGGCCCGGACATGTTCGGCGTCCAGCCGTGCCGCCGTCCGGCGGGCGTCGCCCCACTCCTGCGCAGGCCCCGGTTCCATAGCGCGTATCCCCATTCCGCCGGGCCGCCCGGTCGGCGGCCGATCGAACTGTGCCCCTGCCCGCTGCCCGCTGCCACGGCGCCCCCGTTCAGGGGCGGTTGCCCCGTGTGCCCCGCCGGGTGGCCGGGCGCGGCCGTCCCGCCCCTGGGGCCGGACCGGCCGTCACGGACAGTCGAACTCGCACCATACGCACTTTCCGTTGCCGCGCGGCTCCACACCCCAGACATCCGACAGCCGGTCCACCAGGAGCAGTCCGCGGCCCGACAGCGCGGACTCGTGGGCCTCGCGGCGCCGCGGCAGCGCGCTGGAGCGGTCGGCCACCTCCAGCCGCAGCCGCCGGTCGGTGCCGTGCGGCATCCGTACCGTCACCACCGCCGCGCCGTCGGTGTGCAGCAGCGCGTTGGTGATCAGCTCGTCGGCGGCCAGTTCGATTTCCTCGGCGCGCTCCCGGGCGCCCCAGGCCCGTACCGCGGCGCGGATCATGTGGCGGGCAGCGGACAGGCCCTGGGCGTCGTCGGGCGCGACGTGCTGCTGGAGCCGTCCGGCGGCGGGCGGGGCGGGCTCGCCGCCGCGCCGCAGGATCAGCATCGCCATGTCGTCGTCGCCCGCCTGTTCGGCCGCCAGTTCGCAGAGCCGGTCGGCCAGTTGCTGGACGTCCTGCGGGCCGTCGCGCACCACCCTGGCCAGGTGCCGTACGCCGTCCTCGATGTCGATGCCCGGCTGTTCCACCAGCCCGTCGGTGTACAGCACCAGGGTCTCCCCGACGCCCAGGTGGACGGTGGTGACGGGATAGTCCAGGTCCCGGAATCCGGTGGCTATGCCGAGCGGGAGGCCGCCGGAGACCTCCAGTACGCGGCACAGGCCCTCGGCGTGCCGCAGCAGCGGGTCCACGTGCCCGGCGCGTACCAGCCGCACCGTGCCGGTGGCCAGGTCGGCGTCCGCGTACGTGCAGGTGGCGAAGCGGTCGGTGTCCAGTTCGCCCAGGAAGGCGGAGGCGCGGGTCATGACGGTGGCGGGCGGGTGCCCCTCGGCGGCGTAGGCGCGCAGTACGATCCGCAGCTGGCCCATGACGGTGGCGGCGTGGGTGTCGTGCCCCTGGACGTCGCCGATGACCGCGGCGACCCGGCCTTCGGGCAGCGGGATCACGTCGTACCAGTCACCGCCGATGTCCCGGCCGATCCGGGCGGCGCGGTAGCGGACGGCGATCTGGGCGCCGGGGATGCCGGGGATGCGGCGGGGCAGCATGGCCTGCTGGAGGCCCTCGGCGAGGTCGTGCTCCTGGTCGTAGAGCATGGCGCGGGCCAGGCTCTGGGCGACGCTGGAGCCGAGGGCGAGCAGCAGGTTGCGCTCCTGTACGCCGAACGGGTTCTCCGAGCGGTAGAACAGTCCCACCACGCCGATCGGCCGGGCCTGGGCGATGAGCGGCAGGTACGCGGCGGAGCCGAAGTCCATCCGTTCGAGGTGCGGCCAGAGCGCCGGGTAGCGCTCGGCGAACTCGGCGCGGGAGCGGATGAAGCACGGCTGGAGGGTGCGCACCGCCTCGCTCATCGGGAACTCCTCCTCGACCCGCAGGACCTCGTGCTGCGGTACGAAGCTGCCCTTCAGCCCTTCGTGGATGACCCGGATGCGGCCCGCCTCGACCAGTCCGACGATGACGTTCTGCGCGCCCAGCCGGGTCAGGGCCTGGTCGTCGCCGAGCACGCCGATGACGTCGCGGACCGTCCTGGCGTGCGCCAGCGCCGCGGTGGTCCGCTCGACGAGGCCGGTGTTGCGCAGCTTGCGCGCGTGCGCCTGCGCCCGTTCGGCCGCCTGGGTGTACTCCTGGCTGGCGTCCCGGACGACGCCGATGATGCGGTGCGGCTTGCCGGTCCCGTCCCGGCGGATGCTGGCCTGGGTGTGGGTCCAGCGCACCGTGCCGTCCCGCAGCCGGACGCGGAAGTAGGCGCCGTACGAGTCGCTGCCGTCCTTGAGGGCCCGGGAGACGACGCTGTCCAGGCGGGTGGCCTCGTCCGGCGGCAGACGGCAGCCCAGCGAGGCCGGGTCGGAGTCATACTCCTCCGGCAGCAGGTCGAAGACCTCCAGAGCGGAGCCGTCCATGTGCATACGGCCGCTGTCGAGGTCCCAGTCGAAGCCGCCCATGCCGTTGAGGGCCAGCGTCAGGTCCGGATGGGCGGGCCAGTCGTCCGGCACCGACACGGTCGGCCGCTTCGCGCCCCGGTCAGCCATGTTCGCAACTTTGCCACATTTGTCCGGGGCGTGGGTGGTTCAGGGGGGCGCGGGCCGGCGGTGCGGCCGCCACTGACTTTCTCGTCAGTCAGTGCGCTCGCCCGGCGCATCGTGATGGACCCGTCGAAACTGTCCAGGTCGCTGGGCGGCACCCGGCGCTTCACCCTCGCCGAGATCGTGCGCGTCGCGGACATCGGCGGCGTGGACGTGGCGTGGCTGCTCGGCTCCCGGGCCGGGGCCCCGGCGCCGGCCCGCGGCCGGGAGCCCGTCGCCGTACCGGAGGGCGGCCGACCGCTGCAGATCATCCGGGAGACCGTCCGGCTGATCGCCGAACATGGCTTCCACAGTGTCCGGGTCGCCGACATCGCCGCCGCCTGCGGCACCAGCACGGCCGCCGTGCACTACCACTTCCCGGGCCGTGACGAACTGCTGGAAGCGGCCGTGGGCTGGTGCATGGACGAGGACACCGCCCGGCGCGCGGCGGGCCTGGCCGACGCGCCGGGTGCCCGCGCCGAACTGCTGCACCTGATCGCGCTCCAGACTCCGCGCACCGCCCAGCAGCGGCGGCAGTGGCTGGTCTGGCTCGACCTGTGGGCGCAGGCCGCCCGCTCCACCATCATCGGGCAGCTGCACGAGCACTACTACCGGCAGTGGCGGACCACCGTCGCCAAGGTCCTGCGCCGGGGCGTCGAGCAGGGCGTCTTCCGTGCCGTGGACGTGGAGTCCACCACGCTGCGCTTGACGGCGCTCATCGACGGCCTGGCCACCCAGGTGCTGGCCACCGCGCCCGACAGCACCGGCCCCGACGCCATGCACGCCGCGCTGCTCACCTTCGTCGATCGCGAACTGGCCCCGTGAACAGGCAACTTCCCCATCCCGTCCCTCTCCACCGAAGGAACCCTCCGTGAACAACGAGGTCACGCCGCCACCTCCTGCGGTTCGGCGTCGCGATCCGTTCAGCCACCGTGCCCGGCGGCGGACAGGGAGTGTTGCCGACAGGAGTCGCCAGCTCAAAGCAGTGGCGTAGCAGCGGAAGCATCTGGGGTGACGCGGAACCTACATCTGTGCGAGCGGGCGACGAGAATCGCCTGGCGCCCGCCGGTCTCGCGGTGTGGCCGCGGGCGGCCGTTGCGTTCAGCGCCGAGCCCGGCGTTGCGAGAGCCAAACGGCCGGCGCCACCACCAGCAGGAGGAGGACTGCGGGAACGCCTGTGAACATCGCCATGCCGCCTCCGATGTTGGCTCCGCTGTCCACTTGCGTCCCGGCAGTGGCCACCCGTCCCGCTGCCCCGGCGATCAGTCCAGCCGCCACCAGGGGCAGCAGGACCGGCCACCAGCGCCGCTCGAAGGTGCCCCTGCGCGAGGCATGCATCAAGAGGGCCCCGCTGACCAGTGCCAGTACCAGACAGACGACGCCGAGTGTGGTCTCCACGCCCTGCGCGATGCTCGGGGGTTCGATGATGTAGAGGAGTTCGGAGCGCGGGCCTGACTCGTCCAGCCGTCCTGTCAGGCCCCATGTGGCGACCGGCACAGCCGCGACCAGGACCGCGGAAGCTGCCACATGGAAGTGGAAGTTGTTCGTCCGCATGCGGGCATCGTGCCCATCCTCCGACTCGGCGGTCAATGAGTACCCGTACCTAGACGTGACGCCTGGCGCCACCGGCACGGATGATGGCGCACCCGCGACGCCGCAGGCACCACCACAACCCTTCGGCCGGGCATGTGCCGGGCGGGCGACCACGGGCTCTGCCTGCCCGCCCCACGAGACGCGGACCACGGTCTTCCGCGGTCCGCGTCAGCAAATGACCAGGTCAGAGGCTGTTCTGTGCCTCCGTAATGGCGATGAGTAAGGATTGAGGTGAGGCTGATGCCTGATCTCGGCACGGCTGTAACACAGTGGTGGCTCACTGATGCGTGAGCAGCTCCACGGCCTTGGCCGCGGCAACGCCTGTCGCGGTGCCAGAAGGGGCGGAACAGCACCGATCCTCTGGTTAAGGAAGACCATGAACACTCAACGACTGCGCTCACTACTACGACTGACCCTGGGCAACCGTGCCTCGCAGCTCTATCTCGCGCTGGTCACCGCCGCAGCCATCATCAACGAGCTTTTGGGCACCATTGCCCTTACCCCGTTCTCCGGGTTGTGGCTGATCATCGCCGCCTTCCCGACGCTCTACGTCTACCTGATGGCCGAGGGGCTCTTGTCCGGCTGGGAGGCGGGGGCGAGCTGGCACTTCTGGCTTGCCTGGGCGCTGTCCGTCCTCTTCCAGGCTTTCCTCGTCGGGTGTCTGGCGTCACGAGCGTCGCGACCGGCGCGACCATCAGAGTGTCGCGGCCCTGCCCCGCGCTGGTTCTGAGCAATCACCGGTGCGCCACCCGGTTGCGTCAGGCGTTGCGGCAACGGCTCTACAAAGAGGTGCAGCGGCCTCAAGGGGGAGCAGCGCATGGGCCCAGCCCCGATCAACCGCGGCTGGGCCGACTCCTTGAGCCGTCGGCCGAAGCCCAGCCGGGGCGATCAGAACAGACCGGGCAAGCTGCGGCGGGCCGGTTTCGCTCGCGCGGGTGGCAAGGGCAAGGCCCGCCCTGGGTGCGCCGCCGCTCTACGGTCACGGCACCGTTCGGCCCCCTATTGGGCGGCCGTTACACAGCCGCCGGATTGCCGCAACAGGGGGCAGCCAGCATCGTGACCATGTGGGTCCCCCGACCCGCCCCTGCGTATCCACCGACGGGAAATGATGTGCCCTACCCCTGCTCCCGGCCGCCCTCCGGCCGCGTACGGCCCTGGCTGGCGCCTCTCCCCGCGGTGACGGCGGCCGCGTCGCCGAGCGATTGCACGCACCCCGTGGACCCCCAGAACGCCGGACGGACACCGGCCGCCTCGGCTCCGGCCCGGCTGTGGCAGGAGCCTTCGCAGCCCCCTCGTGCAGCCCGCAGACCGCCGAATCCGACCCCGTCCCACTGCCTGGCGTGCCGCAGGTGCCGTCCGGCGAGCTGCGCCACGCCTCATGGATCAACATCGTCGAGGCACAGGCCGCCATGGGCGAGCTGATCGTCGGCATCCGAGGACCGCGCGACGTGACCATCTGGGCCTTCAAAAGCACCGGCGGACGGGTCGTCCGGATCGTGGACACCTTCGCCCGACCGCTGTCGGCCGAGGTGTCGGGCCGGAACGTGATCCTGCGCGAGCCCAGCGGCTCGGCCGGCTACGAGCAGCGCACGGTCCATTCCTGGAACGAAAGGGAGCAGACCATGGGCATGCGGAGCACGGAATACGACCGGCTGCGCCCCACAGCTTCCGGAGCGCCCTCCCCCTCCGCGCCGCCGAAGGCCGCACGGTGAGCGCCCGCACCGCCCGGGAACAGGGGCGGCGGCTGCGGCTGCCGTCGTGGACGGCGACGCTGCAGTGGAAGGCCGCCCTGTTCATCATGGTCATGTGCTGCTTTCTGGCCACGGTGCTCGGCATCCTGGTCCACACCCTGGTCAGCCGGCAGACCGAGGACCAGGCCAGGGACGCGGCGCTGGACCGGCTGAACTCGGTGGTCGAGTCGTACGTCGCCGGGGAACCGCTCAGCCGCGACGCGCGGCTCGACCCACCCGATCTGCCACCGGCGCTGCGCGCCATGGCACGGCGCGGCGAGCGCGGCACCCAGCTCGGGCAGCGGGACGGTCACCCGACCATGTGGGCGGTCGCACCGGCCGACGGGAAGGCGCTGGCCGTCGGCCAGGACTACCGTGAACGGGCAGACGTCATCAGCAGCCTGGACCAGACCATCATCCGGTCCGCAGCCCTCGCGATCACCCTGACCCTCTTCGTCGGCCTGTTCGTCACCGACGGTGTCACCCGGCGTCTGCACCGTACCGCCCAAGTGGCCCACCGCATCAGCACCGGCGATCTCGACGCCCGGGTGGACGACCCTCGCGCGCGGCGCCCCCGGTACGCACGGGACGAGACGGCCGCCGTGGCGGCCGCGCTCGATGCCATGGCCGCCAGCCTGCAGAGCAAGCTGCACAGCGAGCAGCGTTTCACTGCCGACGTGGCTCACGAGCTGCGCACCCCACTCAGCGGGCTGCACGCCGCCGCCGAGCTGCTGCCCCCGGGGCGGCCGACCGAAATGGTCCAGGAGCGGGTGCAGGCCATGCGCCGGCTGACCGAGGACCTGCTGGAGATCTCCCGACTGGACGCCGAGGTGGAACGCGCGGACCTCGACGTGCACCAGCTCGGGCCACTGGCGGAGCGCGCCGTACGGACCACCGGACTGGCGACCGAAGTCCGCGTCGTGCGCGACTGCCAGGTCGAGACCGACCAACGGCGGCTGGAGCGCGTACTGGGCAACCTTGTCGCCAACGCACACAAACACGGCCGCCCGCCGGTGGTGCTCACCGTCGACGGCCCCGTCGTCACCGTACGCGACCACGGTGACGGCTACCCCGACGAACTCCTCGCCGAAGGCCCCCAACGCTTCCGCACCCGACCGGGCAACGGCAAAAGACGCGGCGGCCACGGCCTCGGCCTGACCATCGCCGAAGGCCAAGCCCGCGTCCTCGGCACCACCCTGCGCTTCTCCAACGCCCCCGACGGCGGCGCCGTCGCCCAACTCACCATCCACCCACCCGCCACCGGCTGGCGCCAGCCGCCGGACCGAACTCCCCCGTCCGAGGACAGCCACACCGACACTCCGCGACAGGACACCGACACCACTCTGTAGGGCCCCGCATACGACGGATAGGGCTTGGGTGCAGCAGGGGGGTGTCTGCCGCTCGTGGCCGTACCCGGCCTCAGCAGTGAAAGCGGGCCAAGTCCGCCCTCGACACTGTCGATATGGCCCGGTGGCGCCGCGACCGGGTCGACTCCCGTGGGACGGACCGACACAGTTCGTGGTTGCCGTATGGATGCACGCGCCCGGCCGAAGGACGGCGCGCGGGGCGTCGGCATTGGTACTCCAGTGGGACTTCACCATCCCCGCTGATCAGAGCGTCATGTCGAGCCTAGCGGGCGGGCAGTTGCAGGGGCGAGTTCGGACAGTTCCTCGAAACACGCCTCGATCGCCCACCGCGCACCGGCGACGCGTGCCCGTTGGTCGACGGTGGTGCCACCGGGCGCATAGGCCAGGTAGTAGGCGATTTCAGCGGGGCGCGAGTGACTGCGGCGGGCCGGCACCCAGCGGCGGTGGGTGGGCGGATCGGGACCGAAGACGAGGTTGACGAGCAGTTGGGCGGCGGCCCAGCCGTAGGTGCGCGGCCCCTTGGCGCCGTCGCCGCAGGACAGCCGCTGCCAGGCGTCGTCGGGGGCGGCGGCGATGATTTGGTCGATGCGCCAGGTGCCGGCCAGCGACTTGATCTGCTGGGACTTCGGCACCGCCAGGACGTAGCCGACGTCGGCCTCCTCCAGCAGCCGGCGACAGGACCAGTCCTGCCCGTAAGCGCTGTCCGCGGTCGCCCAGGAGATCGGCAGGACCGAGGCGAGCGAGCGCAAGATCACGGTGCGGGCCGCCAATCGCCAGGTCGTGGCTGATATGACACAGCACCAGCCTTGCACGGCTGGTCTGCGCGAACTGACGGACCCTCTCAACGTTCCGTCACAGACCTGCCTTTCCTCGGAGCGGCGGAGGGCGAGGCGCCACCGGGTGAAGAAGCGCCAGGGGTTTGCGGAACGAACTCCATGCTCCGCCTCTCCATCGCCTGCCCCTGACGGTTCCAGGAGTAGACCGTGCGCAGGTCGTACCCGGCCGTCGTGGTGGGCTCCCGCACGATGACATCCCGGCCCGTCAGCTCCACCGACAACGGCTGCACGATGGCGCCCATGATCTGGGTCACTACCTCGTCCTTGATCGTGAAAGCCCACAAGATCAAGTAGTGCGAGTCCTCGATGCCGACGATCAGCTCGTCCTTCCCGTCACCGTTCAGCTCCCGGTACAGCGGCCTTCGTAGCGGACACCGGTTTGTGTCCCGGCCGATCTCATCGCCGGCACAGTGATTGATCTTCCTGCCGATGTCACGGAAGAGCACGCCACCGTCGTCGCTACCGTCCTCGGCGATCTGAGCCTTGACGACGTCGAGCGGCGACAGCCTGTGGATGTCGCCGGACGGCACCCGGGGCACCATCTTCAGCGGCCTGGCCGTCATGGCGCCCAGTCCCTTCTCAGGCGCGGGGCGTGGCGCAGGCGGCCGCTCGGGCCACAGATGCGCCGGGGGTGAGACATTCGCCGTATGTCCGGCGGACCGGGGCTCCCCGGTCCCCGCGCACCCGCTCAGCAACAGCGCGGCCACCGCGGCTGCCGTGGCTGCGGCCACGTGCCTTGTCAGCACCGCCCGAACGGACCCGGTGGCAAGCGGATAGCGGAGAGAGAACAACATCATTTCCCATCAGGGTGCGGACGGTCGCGCTACACAGGAGAAGCACCCAGGACATACGGCCCAAGTCAACATAATGCTGTCTGTCCTGTATTGCGGTACTCCAGCGGTTATGTAACGAAAGCCCATAAGGAGGCGTTGCGCGACGGCGACCACGCAATGTGATCAGCTTAGGCCGGTGACCTGCATGACGACGGTCAGCCGCACCGCGCCGATGTCAGCGCTCCCGGCCTGACCATCCGGACCGCTGTCGGCGATTACGGGTGCTCGGCGCCCCGTTGAACCTTTCGGCCGACAGTTCCGGTCTGACCGACCGGCCTCGCCCCGGACCCCGGCCGGCCACACGACCGCGCAGACTTGTACGCCTGCCAGCGGTACCTCAGCGCCGGATTTGCACTTCCCAGCGGACGCACGGATCCGGCTGTCCACCGCCTGAACCGGGGCACTCACGTCATCCCCGTGAACCGGCGCGGGCCTCCGGGAACGCGGAACGGAGTTGCGAGAATGGTCAGCAAAGGCCCCTACGCCCTCTGCGGTGCTTGCTTCGTGAGTAGCTGTGACGCGCGGGCCGGGCGCGTACGTCGCTCACGGGCGCCCGGCACCCGCGGGCGGCGGATCAGGCGGCGACCGCGGCGCGGCCGGCGGCGTAGACCGC